>NZ_LIQY01000131.1 GCF_001418495.1 Streptomyces pathocidini
GTGGACGAAGGCGAGGACCTCGTCCACGCCTTGCACCGAGAGGTCGAGGAGGAGACCGGCCTGGTCATCGCCTCGATCGTCGAATACCTCGGCCACTTCGACTACCTGTCCAAGAGCGGCAAGCGGACTCGGCAGTTCAACTTTGGCGTCACCACAGGTGGCGGTCCGGTCGCACTGACCGAACACGACGAGCACCTGTGGGCCGACACCAGCGGGCAGCGCCTCGTCAGCCCTGCGGTACAGGACGTGCTGAAGCGCTGGCACGATGTGAAAGCCGAATGACCGGCAATCCGCCAGAGGTTGCTGGCGAGGTATCGGCCGCCCGGCCGCGCATGACCCTACGCGTCTACAGGGCGAGCCGTGAGGGCGTCATCACGAAGTGGCTCGGCGAGGTACAGGTCCTGGGGGAGAAGCAGGCAGGGCTGCCGGAGACCAGCGCGTACCCACCCTGCCGATGTCCCCTCCATCGCCGACACGACAGCGCAGAAGCGCTATAACGACGGTGCCCCGGAGCCTGCTGGCTCCGGGGCACCGTCGGCGGACGCCGGCTGGCGTCCACAGGTCACCGCACGAACACCCCCGCCTGGCCCGCCAGGTCCAGGAAGTACTGGGGGGCCACGCCCAGCGCCACCGTCACGGCGACGCCGAGGGCGATGGCTGTCATCGTCAGCGGGCTCGGGACGGCCACCGTCGGGCCCTCCGGACGGGGCTCGCTGAAGAACATCAGGACGATCACCCGGATGTAGAAGAACGCCGCGATCGCCGAGGCGATCACACCGACCACGACCAGCTCGCCCGCGCCGCCCCCGGCCGCCGCCTGGAAGACGGCGAACTTGCCGGAGAAGCCCGAGGTCAGCGGGATGCCCGCGAAGGCCAGCAGGAAGACCGCGAAGACCGCCGCGGTCAGCGGCGAACGGCGGCCGAGCCCGGCCCACTTGGACAGGTGCGTGGCCTCCCCGCCCGCGTCGCGTACCAGCGTCACCACGGCGAAGGCGCCGAGGGTGACGAATGAGTACGCGGCGAGGTAGAAGAGCACCGAGGAGACCCCGTCCGGGGTGGCGGCCAGGACGCCCGCGAGGATGAAGCCCGCGTGGGCGATGGAGGAGTACGCCAGCATCCGCTTCACATCGGTCTGGGTGACGGCCACGATCGCACCGGCCAGCATGGTGACGATCGCGACGCCCCACATGACCGGCCGCCAGTCCCAGCGCATCCCCGGCAGGACCACGTACAGCAGCCGCAGCAGCGCGCCGAAGGCGGCGACCTTGGTGGCGGCCGCCATGAAGCCGGTGACCGGGGTCGGCGCGCCCTGGTAGACGTCCGGGGTCCACATGTGGAACGGCACGGCGCCCACCTTGAACAGCAGCCCCACCAGCACCATCGCCGAGCCGATCAGCAGCAGCGCGTCGTTGCCCATGGTCCCGGCCAGCGCCGGGGTCACGTTCCGCACAGTGCCGTCCACGACCTCGGCGATACCGGAGTACGTGACGGTGCCCGCGTACCCGTACAGCAGCGCAACGCCGAACAGCAGGAAGGCCGAGGAGAAGGCGCCCAGCAGGAAGTACTTGACCGCGGACTCCTGCGACAGCAGCCGCTGCCGGCGGGCCAGCGCGCACAGCACGTACAGCGGGAGGGAGAAGACCTCCAGTGCCACGAACAGGGTCAGCAGGTCGTTGGCGGCGGGGAAGACCAGCATGCCGCCGACCGCGAACAGCAGGATCGGGAACACCTCGGTGGTGGTGAACCCGGCTTTGACCGCGGCCTGTTCGGCCGCGCCGCCGGGCACGGCCCCGGCCTGCGCGGCGAAGGAGTCGACCCGCTTGCCGTGCGCCCGGGGGTCGAGCCGCCGCTCGGCGAAGGTGAAGACGGCGACCAGGGAGACCAGCAGGATCGCGCCCTGGAGGAACAGCGCCGGGCCGTCGACGGCGACCGCGCCCATGGCCGCGATCCGCGCCTTGTCGGTCGCGTAGCCGCCGGCAGCCAGGCCGATCACGGCTGCGAAGGCCGCGGCCAGGCCGACCAGGGAGAGCAGCAGCTGCGCGTGGTAGCGGGCCCGGCGCGGGAGGAAGGCCTCCAGCAGGATGCCGACCAGCGCGGCGCCGAACACGATCAGCGTCGGGGCCAGTTGGCCGTACTCGATGTGCGGGGCCGGGATCTTGTCGGGAATCTCGGCCGCCGTTGTCCACAGGCTGTGGACAGTCGCCGCACTGCTCACTTCGCGGCCTCCGTCTCTCGTACCGGTTCGACATCGGACTTGGGGTCATGCCGGTCCACGACGGACAGCGTGTGGTCGACGGCCGGGTTCACGATGTCCGTGAGCGGCTTCGGGTAGACGCCCAGGAAGAGCAGCAGCGCGATCAGCGGGGCCACGACCACCAGTTCGCGGATCCTGAGGTCGGGCATGTGCCGCACCTCGTCCTTCACCGGGCCGGTCATGGTCCGCTGGTAGAGCACCAGCACATACAGCGCGGCCAGCACGATGCCGAACGTCGCGATGATTCCGATGACCGGGTAGCGGCTGAATGTGCCCACCAGGACCAGGAATTCGCTCACGAAGGGCGCGAGACCCGGCAGCGAGAGCGTGGCCAGCCCGCCGATCAGGAACGTGCCCGCCAGGACCGGCGCCACCTTCTGCACCCCGCCGTAGTCGGCGATCAGGCGCGAGCCGCGGCGGGAGATCAGGAAGCCGGCGACCAGCATCAGCGCCGCCGTCGAGATCCCATGGTTGACCATGTAGAGCGTCGCGCCGCCCTGGCCCTGGGTGGTCATCGCGAAGATGCCCAGGATGATGAAGCCGAAGTGGGAGATCGAGGCGTAGGCGACCAGCCGCTTGATGTCCCGCTGCCCGACCGCCAGCAGGGCTCCGTAGACGATGCTGATCAGCGACAGCACCAGGATCGCGGGCGTGGCCCACTTCGAGGCCTCCGGGAAGAGCTGAAGGCAGAAGCGGAGCATCGCGAAGGTGCCGACCTTGTCGACGACCGCCGTGATGAGCACCGCCACCGGGGCCGTCGACTCGCCCATCGCGTTCGGCAGCCAGGTGTGCAGCGGCCACAGCGGGGCCTTGACGGCGAAGGCGAAGAAGAAGCCGAGGAACAGCAGCCGTTCGGTGCCCGTGGCCAGGTCCAGGTCGCCGCTCGCCCGCGCCTGCACGATCTGCTGGAGCGAGAACGTGCCCTGCCCGAGGTCGTCGGCGGTCACCGCGTACAGCCCGATGACGGCCGCCAGCATGATCAGGCCGCCGGCGAGGTTGTAGAGCAGGAACTTCACGGCGGCGTAGGAGCGTTGGGTGGCCGCTGCCTCGTCGCCGCCCCCCGCCGTGCCGGCGGCGAACTGAGCGGGGGCGGCCCGGTCCCCGAAGCCGCCGATGAGGAAGTACATCGGGATCAGCATGGCTTCGAAGAAGACGTAGAAGAGGAAGACGTCGGTGGCCTCGAAGGAGATCACCACCATCGCCTCGACCATCAGGATCAGCGCGAAGAAGCCCTGAGTGGGGCGCCAGCTGTACGACCTGCCCGCGTCGGAGCCGCTGTCGGACCCGGCCAGGGGATCAGCGTCGTGCCAGCCCGCCAGGATGATAAAGGGGATCAGGAGGGCGGTGAGCGCGATCAGCGCGACCGCGATGCCGTCCACGCCCAGCTCGTAGCGGACCCCGAAGTCCGCGATCCAGGCGTGGGATTCGGCCATCTGGTACTGCTCGCCGCCCGGCTCGAACCGTACGAGCACGACCAGCGCCAGGGCGAGCGTGGCGAGGGAGAAGGCCAACGCCAGCCACTTGGCGGCGGTGCGCCGCGCGGCTGGCACAGCCGCGGTGGCGACCGCGCCGAGCGCGGGCACCGCGGCCGTGGCCGTCAGCAGGGGGAAGCCTGCGTTGACTACTTGCGACATGCGATCAGACCGCCCTCATCAGCAGGGTCGCGGCGATCAGGACCGCCGCACCGCCGAACATCGAGACCGCGTAGGAGCGGGCATAGCCGTTCTGCACCTTGCGCAGCCGGCCCGACAGGCCGCCGACCGAGGCGGCCGTTCCGTTGACCACCCCGTCCACGACCGTGTGGTCGAGGTAGACCAGGCTGCGCGTGAGGTGTTCGCCGCCGCGGACCAGCACCACGTGGTTGAAGTCGTCCTGGAGCAGGTCGCGCCGGGCGGCCCGGGTGAGGAGCGAGCCGCGCGGGGCGGCCACGGGCACGGGCCTGCGCCCGTACTGCGCCCAGGCCAGCGCGACGCCGATGACCATGACGGCCACGGTCGCGCCCGTGACGGCGCCCGCGCTGAGCGGCGAGTGCCCGTGCTCGAAGGAGGTGACGGGCTCCAGCCACTTCACGAACGCCTCGTTGAGGCTGAACAGCCCGCCCGCGAACACCGATCCGAAGGCGAGGACGATCATCGGGATCGTCATGGACTTCGGTGACTCGTGCGGGTGCGGCTCGTTGCCCTCAGCGTCGGGCTGCCAGCGCTTCTCACCGAAGAAGGTCATGATCATCACCCGCGTCATGTAGTACGCGGTGATGGCCGCGCCCAGCAGGGCGACCCCGCCGAGGATCCAGCCCTCGGTGCCACCCTTGGCGAAGGCCGCCTCGATGATCTTGTCCTTGGAGAAGAAGCCGGAGAGGCCGGGGAAGCCGATGATCGCGAGATAGCCGAGCCCGAAGGTGACGAAGGTGATCGGCATGTACGTGCGCAGGCCGCCGTACTTGCGCATGTCGACCTCGTCGTTCATGCCGTGCATCACCGAACCGGCGCCGAGGAACAGCCCGGCCTTGAAGAAGCCATGGGTGACCAGGTGCATGATCGCGAAGGCGTAGCCGATCGGGCCGAGGCCCGCGGCCAGGATCATGTAGCCGATCTGGGACATCGTCGAGCCTGCCAGGGCCTTCTTGATGTCGTCCTTCGCGCAACCGACGATCGCACCGAACAGCAGCGTGACCGCGCCGACCACCACCACGACCAGCTGGGCGTCCGGGGAGGCGTTGAAGATGGCCCCGGAGCGGGTGATCAGGTAGACGCCCGCGGTCACCATGGTCGCGGCGTGGATCAGCGCGGAGACCGGGGTCGGGCCCTCCATCGCGTCACCGAGCCAGGACTGGAGCGGGACCTGGGCCGACTTTCCGCAGGCGCCGAGCAGCAGGGTCAGCCCGATCGCGGTCAGCACGCCCTCGCTCGCCCGGTCCGTCGAGGCCAGCACCGGGCCGAAGGCGAAGGTCCCGAAGGTGGTGAACATGAGCATGATGGCGATGGACAGGCCCATGTCGCCGACCCGGTTGACGATGAAGGCCTTCTTGGCCGCCGTCGCCGCGCTCGGCTTGTGCTGCCAGAACCCGATGAGCAGGTACGAGGCGAGACCGACGCCCTCCCAGCCCACGTACAGCAGCAGGTAGTTGTCCGCCAGGACCAGCAGCAGCATCGCCGCGAGGAAGAGGTTGAGGTAGCCGAAGAAGCGCCGGCGGCGCTCGTCGTGCTCCATGTAGCCGGTCGAGTAGACGTGGATCAGCGTGCCCACGCCGGTGATCAGCAGCACGAAGGTCATCGACAGCTGGTCCAGCTGGAAGGCCACGTCCGCCTGGAAGCCGCCGACCGGGACCCAGCTGAACAGGTGCTCGCGCAGCGTCCGTTCCTCGCCGCCGAGCGCCAGCATGTGGGCGAAGAGCACCACGCCGATCACGAACGACGCCCCGGCGAGCACGCAGCCGATCCAGTGGCCCACGCGGTCGAGCCGCCGCCCGCCGCACAGCAGGACGGCCGCGCCGAGAAGCGGGGCCGCGATGAGCAATCCGATGAGGTTCTCCACTGTTGCGGCCCCTTACAGCTTCATCAGGCTGGCGTCGTCGACCGAGGCCGAGTGGCGGGAACGGAAGATCGTCACGATGATCGCCAGGCCGACCACGACCTCGGCCGCGGCGACCACCATCGTGAAGAACGCGATGATCTGGCCGTCGAGGTTGCCGTGCAGCCGGGAGAAGGTGACGAAGGCCAGGTTGCAGGCGTTCAGCATCAGCTCGACGCACATGAACACGACGATCGCGTTGCGCCGGATGAGCACCCCGGCCGCGCCGATACTGAACAACAGGGCGGACAGATAGAGGTAGTTGACCGGGTTCACTTGCCTGCCTCCTCGGCTCGCTCGATCCGGCCGAGCCGCGCCTCGGCGCGCTGCTCCAGCGCCGCGAGGTCGGCCAGCGCCTCCCCCGACACGTCCCGGATCTGGCCCCGGGCGCGCAGCGTCTCGCTCACGGTCAGCTCGGACGTCGTGCCGTCGGGCAGCAGGCCCGGGATGTCCACGGCGTTGTGCCGGGCGTAGACACCGGGCGCGGGCAGCGGCGGGACCTGCTTGCCGGTGCGGACGCGGGCCTCGGCCTGCTCCCGCTGTGTCGCGGCGCGCTCGGTGCGCTCGCGGTGGGTGAGCACCATCGCGCCGATGGCCGCGGTGATGAGCAGCGCGCCGGTGATCTCGAAGGCGAACACGTACTTGGTGAAGATCAGCGCGGCCAGGCCCTCGACGTTGCCGCCGGCGTTGGCCTTGCCCAGCCCCTCGAAGGAGGTGAGCGAGGCGTTGCCGATCCCGGCCAGGAGCAGGACGCCGAAGCCGAGACCGCAGGCCGCGGCCAGCCAGCGCTGGCCCTTCAGCGTCTCCTTGAGGGAGTCGGCGGCGGTGACGCCGACCAGCATGACGACGAAGAGGAACAGCATCATGACCGCGCCCGTGTAGACGACGATCTGCACGATGCCGAGGAAGTACGCGCCGTTGGCAAGGTAGAAGACGGCCAGGACGATCATGGTCCCGGCCAGGCACAGGGCACTGTGCACGGCCTTCTTCATCAGGACCGTGCACAGCGCGCCGACGACGGCGACCACGGCGAGGACCCAGAACTGGAAGGCCTCGCCGGTGGAAGTGGTGTAGGCGGCCGCGGCGTTCACGCGTCCACCCCCTGGTCTTCGGGCTTCTCGCTCTTCTCGTCCTTGGAGGTGGCCACTTGGCGCTCGGTGCCGGGCGCGGCCTCCGTCACCAGGCCCCGGTAGTAGTCCTTCTCGGTCATGCCCGGGTAGATCGCGTGAGGAGTGTCGACCATGGTCTCCTCCAGGCCCGCGAGCAGCTCCTCCTTGGTGTAGATGAGCGACGCGCGGGACCGGTCGGCCAGTTCGTACTCGTTGGTCATCGTCAGGGCCCGGGTCGGGCAGGCCTCGACGCACAGGCCGCACAGGATGCAGCGCAGGTAGTTGATCTGGTAGACGCGGCCGTACCGCTCGCCCGGGGAGTAGCGCTCCTCCTCGGTGTTGTCGGCGCCCTCCACGTAGATCGCGTCGGCCGGGCAGGCCCAGGCGCACAGCTCGCAGCCGATGCACTTCTCCAGGCCGTCCGGGTGCCGGTTGAGCTGGTGCCGGCCGTGGAAGCGCGGCGCGGTGGGCTTCTTCTGCTCCGGGTACTGCTCCGTCAGCCGCCGCTTGAACATGGCCTTGAAGGTCACGCCGAAGCCGGCGACGGGGTTGTGCCGGGAGCTCGGGGAGGTCTCCCCCCGGTTGTCGCTGTCAGACACCGTCAGCCTCCTTTCCGTCACTCTCAGTATGCGCGGGCCCACTGACAATCAACTCGCCGTCGTGGCGCGGACGTCGGCGCGGCACGGGCGGCAGCGTCTGCCCGGGCAGCGGCGGTACGGGGAACCCGCCCGCCATCGGGTCGAACACGGGCGGCGGCCCCTCGGCCTCGGCGGCCTCGCCGGCCTTCCCGCCGCGCTCGCGGAACACGTCGTAGACGAAGGAGAGCAGCAGCAGCGCGACGACGGCGCCGCCGACGTAGAGCACGATGTCCTGGAAGTCGTAGTTCTCGTTCCGCAGCGCCCGGACGGTCGCGACGAGCATGACCCAGACCGCGGAGACCGGGATGAGCACCTTCCAGCCCAGCTTCATCAACTGGTCGTAGCGCACCCGCGGGAGCGAGCCGCGGATCCAGATGAAGACGAAGAGCAGCAGCTGCACCTTGAGCGTGAACCAGAGCAGCGGCCACCAGCCGTGGTTCGCGCCCTCCCAGAACGCGCTGATCGGGTACGGGGCCCTCCAGCCGCCGAGGAAGAGCGTGATGGCGACCGAGGAGACGGTGACCATGTTGACGTACTCGGCCAGCATGAACATCGCGAACTTGATGGAGGAGTACTCGGTGTTGAAGCCGCCGACCAGGTCGCCCTCGGACTCCGGCATGTCGAACGGCAGCCGGTTCGTCTCGCCCACCATCGACACGATGTAGATCAGGAACGACACCGGCAGCAGCACCGCGAACCAGCGGTCCTCCTGCGCCGCGACGATCGCCGAGGTCGACATCGAGCCGGAGTAGAGGAACACGGCCGCGAACGCCAGGCCCATCGCGATCTCGTACGAGATGAGCTGCGCGGCCGAGCGCAACCCGCCGAGCAGCGGGTAGGTCGAGCCGGAGGACCAGCCGGCGAGCACGATGCCGTAGAAGCCGACCGAGGCGACCGCGAGGATGTAGAGGATCGCGATCGGCAGGTCGGTGAGTTGCATCGCGGTGCGCTGGCCGAAGATCGAGACCTCGTTGCCCGCCGGGCCGAACGGGATGACCGCGATGGCCATGAAGGCGGGGATCGCGGCGACGATCGGCGCCAGGACGTAGACCACCTTGTCGGCCCGCTTGACGACCAGGTCCTCCTTGAGCATCAGCTTGATGCCGTCCGCGAGAGACTGGAGCATGCCCCAGGGGCCGTGCCGGTTGGGGCCGATGCGCAGCTGCATCCAGGCGACGACCTTGCGCTCCCACACGATGGAGAACAGCACGGTCACCATGAGGAAGGCGAAGCAGAAGACCGCCTTGATCAGGATGAGCCACCAGGGGTCCCGCCCGAACATGGACAGGTCCTCGGCCGCCAGGTGCGGGAGTTGCTGGGGGATCTGCCGGATCATGCCTCCACCTCCGCGGGGGCCGCGTCGGCCGGAGCCACGGCGATCTTCACCAGCCGGCCCGGGACCGTGCCCAGGTCCCGGTGGGCGCCGCCACCGGTCGAGTTGAGCGGCAGCCAGACCACCCGGTCGGGCATCTCCGTGACCTGAAGGGGCAGTTGGACGGACCCGGCCGGGCCGGTGACCCGCAGCAGCGCCCCGTTGGCCACCCCTGCCTCGGCGGCCGTGGCGGCCGAGAGCCGCGCGACGGCCGCGTGCCGGGTGCCGGCCAGTGCCTCGTCGCCCTCCTGGAGGCGGCCCCGGTCCAGCAGGAGCCGGTGGCCGGCGAGTACGGCCTCGCCCGCCTCGGGGCGCGGCAGCGGCTGCTGGGACTCGGCGGGCCCGGTGGCGTGGTGGCCGTCCCAGGTGCCCAGCCGCCCCAACTCCTGCCGCACGGACCGTACGTCGGGCAGGTCCAGGTCGCAGTCGAGCGCGTCGGCCAGCATGTGGACCACCCGTACGTCCTGGGGCAGTTGGCGGCGGACCATCTGGTCGGGCTTGACGGCGGCCTCGAAGGGGCGGGCCCGGCCTTCCCAGTTGAGGAAGGTGCCCTCCTTCTCGGCGACGGCCGAGACCGGGAGGACCACGTCGGCCCGGTCGGTGACCTCGCTGGGCCGCAGCTCCAGGCTCACCAGGAAGCCGACCTCGTCCAGCGCCCGGAGCGCGCCGTCCGGGTCGGGCAGGTCGGCGACCTCCACGCCCGCGACGAGCAGGGCGGCCAACTCGCCGGTGGCGGCGGCCTCCAGGATCTGCCCGGTGTCCCGGCCGTGCCGGTGCGGCAGCCCGGAGACGCCCCAGGCGGCGGCGGTCTCCTCACGCGCGCGTGGATCGGTCGCGGGCCGCCCGCCGGGGAGCAGCCCGGGCAGCGCGCCCGCCTCCAGCGCGCCGCGCTCGCCGGCCCGGCGCGGGATCCACGCGAGCGTGGCGCCGGTCGCGGTGGCGGCCCGTACGGCGGCGGTCAGCGCGCCCGGCACACCCGCGAGGCGCTCGCCGACGACGATCACCGCGCCCTCGGCGCGCAGCGCCTGGGCCGCGGCCTCGCCGTCGCCCTCCAGTCCCGTGTGCCCGGCGATGGCGTCGAGCCACTCGGTCTCGGTGCCGGGCGCGGCGGGCAGCAGTGCGCCGCCCGCCTTCGCCAGGCCGCGCGTCGCGTGCGTGGCGACGGCGAAGGTGCGCTGGCCGTGCTTGCGGTGGGCCTTGCGCAGCCGCAGGAAGACCCCGGGGGCCTCCTCCTCGGCCTCGAACCCGACCAGCAGCACCGCCGGCGCCTTCTCCAGGGCGGTGTACGTGAGCCCGGACCCGTCCAGGTCTCGCCCGCGCCCGGCGATCCTGGCGGCCAGGAAGTCGGCCTCCTCGGCGCTGTGCACCCGGGCCCGGAAGTCGATGTCGTTGGTGTCGAGCGCAACCCGGGCGAACTTGGCGTAGGCGTAGGCGTCCTCGACGGTCAGCCGCCCGCCGGTGAGCACGCCCGTACGGCCCTTGGCCGCGGCCAGCCCCTTGGCCGCCGCTTCCAGCGCCTCCGGCCAACTGGCGGGCTCCAGTTCCCCCTCGTCGTTGCGGACGAGCGGGGTGGTGAGCCGGTCGGGGCGCTCGGCGTAGCGGAACGCGAAGCGGCCCTTGTCGCAGATCCACTCCTCGTTGACCTCGGGGTCGTCGGCCGCGAGCCGCCGCATGACCTTGCCGCGGCGGTGGTCGGTGCGCGTGGCGCAGCCGCTGGAGCAGTGCTCGCACACGCTCGGCGAGGAGACCAGGTCGAAGGGGCGGGAGCGGAACCGGTAGGCCTTGGAGGTGAGGGCGCCGACCGGGCAGATCTGGATGGTGTTGCCGGAGAAGTACGACTCGAAGGGCTCGCCCTCGCCGATGCCGACCTGCTCCAGGGCGCCGCGCTCCAGCAGCTCGATCATCGGGTCACCCGCGATCTGCTGCTGGAAGCGGGTGCAGCGGGCGCACAGCACGCACCGCTCGCGGTCCAGCAGCACCTGGGTGGAGAGCGGGATCGGCTTCTCGTAGGTCCGCTTCCTGCCTTCGAAGCGGGTGTCGGCCTGCCCGGCGCTCATGGCCTGGTTCTGCAGCGGGCACTCGCCGCCCTTGTCGCAGACCGGGCAGTCGAGCGGATGGTTGATCAGCAGCAGCTCCATCACGCCGCGTTGGGCCTTGTCGGCCACCGGCGAGGTGAGCTGGGTCCTGACGACCATCCCGTCGGTGCAGGTGATGGTGCAGGACGCCATGGGCTTGCGCTGGCCCTCGACCTCGACGATGCACTGGCGGCAGGCGCCGGCCGGGTCCAGGAGGGGGTGGTCGCAGAAGCGCGGGATCTCGATCCCGAGCAGTTCCGCGGCCCGGATCACCAACGTGCCCTTGGGGACCGAGAGCTGGACGCCGTCGATGGTGACGGACACCAGGTCCTCGGGCGGCACCGCCGCGCTCCCTCCTCCGGAGGGAGCTGACGTGGTGACGGTCATGCGTGCACCTCCAGGTTCTTTCCGTCCGCCCACGCGGTGGACTTGGCCGGGTCGAAGGGGCAGCCCCGGCCGGTGACGTGCTGCTCGTACTCCGCGCGGAAGTACTTGAGCGAGGAGAAGATCGGGGAGGCGGCACCGTCTCCCAGGGCGCAGAAGGACTTGCCGTTGATGTTGTCGGCGATGTCGTTCAGCTTGTCGAGGTCCTCCATGCGGCCCTTTCCGGCCTCGATGTCGCGCAGCAACTGCACGAGCCAGTAGGTGCCTTCGCGGCACGGGGTGCACTTGCCGCAGGACTCGTGCGCGTAGAACTCGGTCCAGCGGGTGACGGCGCGTACGACGCAGGTGGTCTCGTCGAAGCACTGGAGCGCCTTGGTGCCGAGCATGGAGCCGGCCGCGCCCACGCCCTCGTAGTCCAGCGGGACGTCCAGGTGCTCGTCGGTGAGCATCGGGGTCGAGGAGCCGCCGGGGGTCCAGAACTTGAGCCGGTGGCCGGGGCGCATCCCGCCGCTCATGTCGAGGAGCTGGCGCAGCGTGATGCCGAGGGGGCCCTCGTACTGGCCGGGGCGGGCGACGTGGCCGGAGAGCGAGTAGAGCGTGAAGCCGGGGGACTTCTCGCTGCCCATCGAGCGGAACCAGTCCTTGCCGCGGTGCAGGATCGCGGGAACCGACGCGATGGACTCCACGTTGTTCACCACAGTGGGGCACGCGTACAGGCCGGCGACCGCGGGGAAGGGGGGGCGCAGCCGGGGCTGGCCGCGCCGCCCTTCGAGCGAGTCGAGCAGCGCGGTCTCCTCACCGCAGATGTACGCGCCCGCGCCCGCGTGCACGGTGAGTTCGAGGTCGAAGCCGCTGCCCAGCACGTTCTCGCCGAGGTATCCGGCGACGTACGCCTCGGCGACCGCGTGGTGGAGGCGGCGCAGCACGGGCACGGTCTCGCCGCGCAGGTAGATGAACGCGTGGTGGGAGCGGATCGCGTGGCAGGCGATCACGATGCCCTCGATGAGGGCGTGCGGGTTGGCGAAGAGGAGGGGGATGTCCTTGCAGGTGCCGGGCTCGGACTCGTCGGCGTTGACGACGAGGTAGTGCGGCTTGCCGTCGCCCTGCGGAATGAACTGCCACTTCATGCCGGTGGGGAAGCCGGCGCCGCCGCGGCCGCGCAGACCGGAGTCCTTGACCAGGGCGATGACGTCGTCGGGCGCCATCTCCAGGGCCTTGCGCAGGCCGAGGTAGCCGTCGTGGCGCCGGTAGGTCTCCAGGGTCCAGGGGTCGGGCTGGTCCCAGAAGGAGGACAGCACCGGGGCGAGCAGCTTCTCGGGGCTGGCCTCTCCCCCGGCCTCGGGCCGGGACGGGCTCCCGAACTCTTCAGTGGACACGGTCATCACTCCTCCCCTTCCTCGGTCACCGGACCGGCGGGGTGCTGCGGATCGGAGGCGGAGGACCGCGGGGAGACCACCCGCCCAGGCCCCGACTCGCCCTTGGCCAGCCGGAGTCCGGCCAGCGAGGCGTGCCCTGCTCCGCCGGTCGCCTCGACCGCGCCGGGCCGCTCGTCGGGGAACCCGGCGAGGATCCGGGCCGTCTCCTTGTACGTGCACAGGGGCGCGCCGCGGGTCGGCTCGACCTCCCGGCCCTCCCGCAGGTCGTCGACCAGGCGCCGCGCGGAGTCGGGCGTCTGGTTGTCGAAGAACTCCCAGTTGACCATCACCACGGGCGCGAAGTCGCAGGCCGCGTTGCACTCGATGTGCTCCAGCGTGACCTTGCCGTCCTCGGTGGTCTCGCCGTTGCCGACGCCCAGGTGCTCCTTGAGGTCGTCGAAGATGGCGTCGCCGCCCATCACCGCGCACAGCGTGTTGGTGCAGACGCCCACCTGGTAGTCCCCGGAGGGCTTGCGCCGGTACATCGTGTAGAAGGTGGAGACCGCGGTGACCTCGGCGGTGGTCAGGCCCAGCAGCTCGGCACAGAACCGGATGCCGGTGCGCGAGACGTACCCCTCCTCGGACTGCACCAGGTGCAGCAGCGGCAGCAGCGCGGAGCGGCCGTCGGGGTAGCGGGCGATCACTTCGCGGGCGTCCGCCTCCAGCCGGGCCCGTACGTCGGCCGGGAAGTCGGGCGCGGGCAGCTGCGGCATCCCCAACTGCACACCCGAGTCGGCTTGATTGGCGCTCACCGGTCGACGCCTCCCATCACGGGGTCGATGGACGCCACCGCGACGATGACGTCGGCCACCTGGCCGCCCTCGCACATCGCCGCCATGGCCTGCAGGTTGGTGAAGGACGGGTCGCGGAAGTGGACCCGGAAGGGGCGGGTGCCGCCGTCGCTGACGGCGTGCACGCCCAGTTCGCCCTTGGGCGACTCCACGGCCGCGTAGGCCTGGCCGGGCGGCACCCGGAAGCCTTCGGTGACCAGCTTGAAGTGGTGGATCAGGGCCTCCATCGAGGTGCCCATGATCTTCTTGATGTGGTCAAGCGAGTTGCCAAGGCCGTCGGGTCCGAGCGCCAGTTGGGCGGGCCAGGCGATCTTCTTGTCGCCGACCATCACCGGCCCCGGCTCCAGCCGGTCCAGGCACTGCTCGACGATCCGCAGCGACTGCCGCATCTCCTCCAGCCGGATCAGGAACCGGCCGTACGCGTCGCAGGAGTCGGCCGTCGGCACCTCGAAGTCGAAGGTCTCGTAGCCGCAGTAGGGCTGGGTCCTGCGCAGGTCGTGCGGCAGCCCGGTGGAGCGCAGAATCGGTCCTGTGGCGCCGAGGGCCATGCAGCCCGCGAGGTCCAGGTAGCCGACGTCCTGCATGCGGCCCTTGAAGATGGGGTTGCCGGTGGCGAGCTTGTCGTACTCCGGCAGGTTCTTCCGCATCTTCTTGATGAACTCGCGCACCGCGTCGATCGCGCCGGGCGGCAGGTCCTGGGCGAGTCCGCCGGGCCGGATGTACGCGTGGTTCATCCGCAGGCCGGTGATCAACTCGTAGAGGTCCAGGATCATTTCGCGGTCCCGGAACCCGTAGATCATGACCGTGGTGGCGCCCAGCTCCATGCCGCCGGTGGCGATGCAGACCAGGTGCGAGGAGAGCCGGTTGAGCTCCATCAGCAGAACGCGGACGAGGGTCGCCCGGTCGGGGATGTCGTCCTCGATGCCGAGCAGCTTCTCCACGGCCAGGCAGTACGCCGTCTCGTTGTAGAACGAGGTGAGGTAGTCCATGCGCGTCACGAACGTGGTGCCCTGGGTCCACGTCCGGAACTCGAGGTTCTTCTCGATGCCGGTGTGGAGGTAGCCGATGCCGCAGCGGGCCTCGGTCACGGTCTCGCCGTCGATCTCCAGGATCAGCCGGAGCACGCCGTGCGTGGACGGGTGCTGCGGGCCCATGTTGACGACGATCCGCTCGTCGTCGGCCTTGGCCGCGGCGGCCGCGACCTCGTCCCAGTCGCCACCGGTGACGGTGTAGACCGTGCCTTCCGTGGTCTCGCGGGGAGTTGCTTCCGAAGTGGACATCAGGAGTACGACCTCCGCTGGTCCGGAGCCGGGATCTGGGCGCCCTTGTACTCGACGGGGATGCCGCCGAGGGGGTAGTCCTTGCGCTGCGGGAAGCCCTGCCAGTCGTCCGGCATCATGATCCGCGTGAGCGCCGGGTGGCCGTCGAAGACGATGCCGAAGAAGTCGTACGTCTCGCGCTCGTGCCAGTCGTTGGTCGGGTAGACCTCGACGATCGACGGGATGTGCGGGTCGGCGTCGGGCGCCGAGACCTCCAGGCGGATCAGCCGGTTGTGGGTGATCGAGCGCAGGTGGTAGACGGCGTGCAGCTCGCGGCCCTGGTCGCCCGGGTAGTGGACTCCGCTGACGCCGGTGCACAGTTCGAAGCGGAGCGCCGGGTCGTCGCGCAGGGTCTTGGCGACCTGCGGCAGGTGCTCGCGGGCGATGTGGAGGGTGAACTCGCCGCGGTCCACGACGGCCTTCTCGATCGCGTTCTCCGGTACGAGCCCCTGCTCGTCCAGGGCGCCTTCCAGCTCGTCGGCCACTTCGTCGAAGTATCCGCCGTACGGCCGCGCGGACGCGCCCGGGAGCCGTACAGACCGGACGAGTCCGCCGTAACCGGAGGTGTCGCCGCCGTTGTTGGGGCCGAACATGCCGCGGCGCACGCCGATGACCTCGCCGTGGTCGCCGCGCTGGCCCGGCAGGTTCTGGACGTTGAGGTCCTTGTCGGGGTTGGTGCCGCCCGCGCCCGAGCCGTTGGCGGCACCCGAGCCGTTGTCCGCGCTCACTGCAGCAGCCCCTTCATCTCGATGGTGGGCAGGGCGCTGAGCGCCGCCTCCTCGGCCTCCCGGGCCGCCTGCTCGCGGTTGACCCCGAGCTTCTCGCCCTGGATCTTCTGGTGGAGCTTGAGGATCGCGTCCAGCAGCATCTCGGGGCGGGGCGGGCAGCCGGGCAGGTAGATGTCGACGGGCACGACGTGGTCGACGCCCTGCACGATCGCGTAGTTGTTGAACATGCCGCCGGAGGAGGCGCAGACGCCCATGGAGATGACCCACTTGGGGTTCGGCATCTGGTCGTAGACCTGCCGCAGCACCGGAGCCATCTTGTTGCTCACCCGGCCCGCGACGATCATCAGGTCCGCCTGGCGCGGAGAGCCGCGGAAGACCTCCATGCCGAAGCGCGCGAGGTCGTAGCGGCCGGCGCCGGTGGTCATCATCTCGATGGCGCAGCAGGCGAGTCCGAACGTGGCCGGAAAGACGGAGGACTTGCGGACCCAGCCCGCAGCCTGCTCCACGGTCGTCAGCAGAAAACCGCTCGGCAGTTTCTCTTCGATACCCATGTTGGCTCCTGGCCCCCTAGTCCCATTCCAGGCCGCCACGACGCCAGACATAGGCGTAGGCGACGAAGACGGTGAGCACGAAGAGGAGCATCTCGACGAGCCCGAACAACCCCAGGGCGTCGAAGGTGACGGCCCAGGGGTAGAGGAAGACGATCTCGATGTCGAAGACGATGAAGAGCATCGCCGTCAGGTAGTACTTGATCGGGAAGCGCCCGCCGCCGGCCGGCTGCGGGGTCGGCTCGATGCCGCACTCGTACGCCTCGAGCTTGGCCCGGTTGTAGCGCTTGGGGCCGACGAGGGTGGCCATGACCACGGAGAAGATCGCGAAGCCTGCCCCGAGGGCGCCTAGCACGAGGATGGGCGCATAGGCGTTCACGCTCCTCGCTCCTTCCAGTCGACGTTGACTGCGGACCGCGACCGGACGAGCACCCTGCCGACACGAAGATCGTGCATATGTGAGGCAGTTCACAAGCCCGAGTCGCCTGCATCCTATGCCTCCCGGTCTGTGATCTGCGACACGGGGTCAGGGAAGACCTTTGTGATCTCCACCACCTGACGAACGATCATGAAGGCGGATGAGCGGTGATCTTCGCACGCGAAGCGTCCGAGCAGTCACGAGAGGTGACATTCGAGGGTCTTACCGCAGGTCAGAGGGTGGCCTGCCTAGCAAACGACAAGCGGAATCAGCAAATTCGCTTTGGTCGGCGACGCCTGGTAAACGCTCCCAGCGGGCTGCGTCCACAGGGTGCGAGCCGGACCGCTCGGAGGGGTGGACCGCGTGCACGCGTTCACATGGCGACCGACGCTTTTCGGCCTCGCCACCGGCCGACTCCGGACCGTAATGAAACCGTGAGGTATCCCACGCTATCCGGCTGACCGGAAAAACCGTCCTTGGCCACCGACCGTAAGTGGTGGTAGGCGGAGTGCAATTCGGACGAATTGAAAGAAACCCGTGATCATGGCCCCGGCCTGACCCGATGGTTCAGACACGGATTCCGCCCTCGAAGATCAAAAACCAGGCATTCTCGCCGCGTACGTGACAACTGTGGCGCACCACACGTTTCTTGAAGACACCCGCGCCCCCTTGATAGCCCTGATGCCATGTCCCATACCGCTCACATACGAAGCCACCGGAAGCCCCGCCGCAACACCAACAGGTTGGCGCTGCGTGCCGGAGTTGCCGGTGGCGTCCTCAGCACCCTCGCCGTGGCCGGCGGCTCAGCCTCCGCCGCACCGGCCGAAACCCCCGTCACCGGGTCCACCCTGGAAATGCCGACGGTGACCGACGCTCTCGCGGGCGCCGCCGCGAAGTCCTCCGCCGCCACCGAGCTCGCGGCCCAGGACTACGAGTACCGCGCCGAGCTCGACAAGCAGCGGGACCGCGCCGCCGACACCGCCCGCGCGGCGGCGAAGAAGGCCAAGCAGGAGGCCGAGCGCAAGGCCGAGGCCGAGCGCCGCGCCAAGGAGGCCCGCGCCGAGAAGGCCGCCGCCGAGGCCCGCGAGCGCGCCTCCCGCCAGGCCGAGCGCACCACGCTCACCAACACCGCCGCCGCCGCCACCTCTTCGGCGACCGGCAGCGTCGGCACCGTGCTCTCCTTCCTGGAGGCTCAGCTCGGCAAGGCCTACGTCATGGGCGCCACCGGCCCGTCCGCGTACGACTGCTCCGGTCTGACGCAGGCCGCGTTCAAGACCGTCGGCGTCGACCTCCCGCGCGTCTCGCAGGACCAGTCGACCACCGGCACCCCCGTCTCCCTCGGCAACCTCCAGAAGGGCGACCTGCTCTTCTGGGGCGGGGTCGGCAGCGCGTACCACGTCGCCGTCTACGTCGGCGACGGCATGTACATCGACGCCGCCAACCCCAGCAAGGGCGTCGTCAAGCAGAAGCTCAGCGACTACCCGCCGACTTCCGCGACCCGCGTGCTGTAAACGCACCGCGCGAGGCGTACGACAAGGGCCGCCCTCTCCCACCGCTCGGGAGGGGGCGGCCCTTGTGCGTGGCCGCAGGGTACGGCCCTTGGGCATGGCCGTACCGGCAGTTGGCGTGGCCGTACCGGGGCCGTACCGGGGCCGTACCGGCAGTTGGCGTGGCCGTACGGGCCGGCCCTAGGCGCGCGGCGCCACCTTGCTGAGCCCGTTGATGACCCGGTCCATCGCGTCGCCGCCGGTCGGGTCGGTGAGGTTGGCCAGCAACTTGAGGGTGAACTTCATCAGCAGCGGGTGCGTGAGGCCGCGCTGGGCCGCCAGCTTCATGACCTTCGGGTTGCCGATCAGCTTCACGAAGCCCCGGCCGAGGGTGTAGTAGCCGCCGTAGGTGTCCTTGAGGATCTTCGGGTAGGCGCGGAGGGCGAGTTCGCGCTGCACCGGGGTCCGGCGGGCGTGCGCCTGGACGATGACATCGGCGGCGATCTGGCCGGATTCCATCGCGTACGCGATGCCCTCGCCGTTGAAGGGGTTCACCAGCCCGCCCGCGTCGCCGACCAGCAGCAGGCCGCGCGTGTAGTGCGGCTGCCGGTTGAAGGCCATCGGGAGCGCCGCGCCGCGGATCGGCCCCGTCATGTTCTCCGGGGTGTAGCCCCAGTCCTCCGGCATGGACGCGCACCAGGCCTTGAGCACCTCGCGCCAGTCCAACTCCTTGAACGCCTCGGAGGTGTTGAGCACCCCGAGCCCGACGTTGGACGTACCGTCGCCCATGCCGAAGATCCACCCGTAGCCGGGCAGCAGCCGCTCCTGGCCGCCGCGCCGGTCCCACAGCTCCAGCCAGGACTCCAGGTAGTCGTCGTCGTGCCGCGGCGAGGTGAAGTACGTGCGGACGGCCACGCCCATAGGGCGGTCCTCGCGCCGGTGCAGGCCCATCGCAAGGGACAGCCGGGTGGAGTTGCCGTCGGCGGCGACGACGAGCGGGGCGTGGAAGGTGACGGGCGTCTTCTCCTCGCCGAGCTTGGCCTCGACCCCGATGATCCGCCCCGTACGGTCGTCGAGCACGGGGGCGCCGACGTTGCACCGCTCATGCAGCCGCGCGCCCGCCTTCTGCGCCTGCCGCGCGAGCTGTTCGTCGAAGTCGTCCCGCTTGCGGACGAGCCCGTAGTCGGGGTACGACGCCAACTCCGGCCAGTCGAGCTCCAGTCGGACCCCGCCGCCGATGATCCGCAGCCCCTTGTTCCGCAGCCAGCCGGCCTCTTCCGAGATGTCGATACCCATCGACACCAGCTGCTTGGTCGCCCGCGGCGTGAGCCCGTCGCCGCACACCTTCTCGCGCGGGAACGCGGTCTTCTCCAGCAACAGGACATCGAGTCCGGCCTTCGCCAGGTAGTACGCGGTGGTGGACCCGGCGGGCCCGGCCCCCACGACGATCACATCGGCGCTGCGCTCGGTACGGGCAAGATCGGGCACGACAGCACTCCTGGTGCGGGCGATGGAACCGGACACCGCAGTCTAGAACGGCGGTCGCCGGCGGGCCGATCCCGCCCGCAAGACGCGACACAGCGCGACCCTGCAGGCCCCTCCCAGCGGTGACCGGCAAAGCCTCCCGCCGCAACAACCCACCGGAACCGGGCCGGATGGCCGTCACGCAGCGGCGACAACTCCGCCCGGGTCCGCGAGGCGGCTGAGGGTGGCCGTGTTCGACTCCCCGTCCGGCGAGGACATCAGCGCCGACAGCACGGCGATCCTCGCTTGCCCCGCCCGCAGAGTGCCCATCGGCACCGCGCCCGCCGCGATCAGGTCGACCGCCCCGCCGCCGCCCGCGTAGATCGGGGTGACAGCACCCGCCGGGACGCGGGTCGTCAGCGCGACGAGCACCCCGTGCCCGACGGCCCGCCGCACGGCCGAGGAAAACTCCGG
>NZ_LIQY01000132.1 GCF_001418495.1 Streptomyces pathocidini
GGCGAGGACGAGGTGGGCCACGCTGACGACGCGCATGCGGGGGTCGCGCTCGGGATCACCGTAGGTGGCGAGTTGTTCGAGGTGTGCGCCGTTGACGGGTGAGGGCGCCACCGGGTCGTGCGCCAGCAGGCCGGTTTCCTCGGCGAGTTCCCGAGCGGCCGCGGCCGCCAGATCCTCGTCGGCCCGCACGAAGCCCCCGGGCAGCGCCCAGCGCCCCTGGAACGGCGGCTCACCTCTGCGCACGGCCAGGGCGCACAGCGCGTGCTTTCGCACGGTGAGCACGACCAGGTCGACAGTGACGGCGAAGGGCGGGAAGGCCGACGGGTCGTAGGGCGACATGCGGCGATCATAGTCGTCTCCCTGACGATAAACAGGGCCTTCGGCAGCCATGATCCGCACCGGCGTCGCATCGTCGCGGACATCATGCGGTGCTCCCGGATTCACGCTGTCCGGTGCGGCGGCGTCCGCGGATCCGGCCACGGCTACCGGTGCTGCCGGGGCGGGTCCGGCCTCGGGGGTTGCCGGGCGGGGACTTCGGGGACACCCGGCCCGGCTTCCCGGCCGCCCGGCCCGACTGTTCCTGGCGGAGGCACTGCCGGAGGAGTTCGGGGTCGATGCCGTCGTTCGCCGACTGGTGCAGCAGCTGCGCGAACAGGTAGTCGGGGTCGGCGCGCAAGGCCATGCAGAGAGCCACACGCGCCGCGGGCTCGTCGCCGATGGACAGCGCTACCCAGCCGGCGAGGGTGAGCGGGGCCGCGGCGTGGTCGGCGTAAATCCCGACGCAGCGCCGGGCGACCGCTCGCCACAGACGGAGGGCGCCCGCGGCTTCCGGGCCCTCCATCCACTCGGCGGCGCGGTCCCGGGTCATGCGGTCCTGCAGCCCGAGGATGATCTCGGCGGCTTCCTCGTCGGTCACGAGCGCGTCATCCCGGGCGTCGGCTTCGCCGGTGTCGCCGGTCGCCGGGGTTCCGGCCAGACGCTCGATGAGCCGCTGGGCCAGCGCGATGGTCTCCTCGCCGACCGTCTCGCGGCTCACTCCGCCGAGGATGCGCGGGACGAGCCTGGCGGTCGCCTCGTCCAGGGCTTCCGCCTGGGGCCTGGAGGCGGGACGGGCGAGGGGCGTGAGCCTGGCCTCCATGTCGCGGAGCGAGCCCCGCACCTGGATTCCGGCATAGGTGGCCGCGGCCGCCATCACGGAGGTGCCGGGCACGGCGACGGGCGTCCCCTCGGCCGGGCAGCAGCGGGCGTCGGGGCAGACATAGGACCAGAAGCGGCCATCGGAGATGCACAGCGCCTCGTACACCGGCACGTCCAGCTCTCCGCAGGCGGTGCGCAGCCGCTGGGCCAGGGGCCGTAGTCGCTCCATCACCTGCTGCCCCCGCTCTCCGCGCACGGGGTCCTGGCACAGGAAGACGATCATTCCCTCGGGCCGCGACCCGCGCTTCTCGGCGCTCGCGACCAGGCAGCCGGCCAGTTCGGCCGCGAGTTCCGGCCATTCCCCGGGGCTCTGCGGGATGCCCATCCGCAGCCGCCCGCCGAAGCGGCCCCGCTCGCCCTGGAGCGTGACCATCACGATGCTGTCGTCGGGATGAAAGCCCATCAGGTACGGAAGCGCGTCCGCGAGTTCGGCGGGACTGCGCAGGGTGATCTGGTCGACGGCCGAGGGCTGCGTGGGTTCGATGTGCTGAGTCATGCAACGACCGTGCCCCGCCACCGGGCCGTCGCGAAAGCCCTGTGGATAACCGCCGAGCATTATGCAGCTTGTCGTACTGAAGCTGTGGACAGCGGGTTGTCCACAGCTCCAGCGCCTCGTTCGCGCAATGTCCGTGCCATCGGGTTGCATGGGGGCATGAGCAACGAAGAGCTGCGTTCGTCGGCCGATGCCGTACTCGCCCGTCTCGTCGGCGACGCCGGCGGGACCGCCCGGCTGCGCGAGGACCAGTGGCGGGCGATCGAGGCGCTGGTCGCCGAGCGGCGGCGGGCCCTGGTCGTCCAGCGCACCGGCTGGGGCAAGTCGGCGGTGTACTTCGTCGCCACGGCTCTCCTGCGGGCACGCGGCAGCGGACCGACGGTGATCGTCTCACCGCTGCTCGCGCTCATGCGGAACCAGGTCGAGGCCGCCGAGCGGGCCGGAATCCGCGCGCGCACCATCAACTCCGCCAACACCGAGGAGTGGGACACCGTCCAGGCGGAGGTAGCGGCGGGCGAGGTCGACGTGCTCCTCGTCAGTCCTGAGCGGCTGAACAACCCGGACTTCCGCGATCAGGTGCTGCCGAAGCTCGCCGCGAGCACCGGGCTGCTCGTAGTCGACGAGGCGCACTGCATCTCCGACTGGGGGCACGACTTCCGGCCGGACTACCGCCGCCTGCGCACCATGCTCGCCGAGCTTCCCCCGGGCGTTCCGGTACTCGCCACCACAGCGACCGCCAATGCCCGCGTCACGGCCGACGTCGCCGAGCAGCTCGGCACGGGCGAGGGGGCCTCGGAGGCACTGGTGCTGCGCGGACCGCTCGACCGCGAGAGCCTGAGCCTCGCGGTGCTGCGGCTGCCGGACGCGGCTCACCGGCTGGCCTGGCTCGCCGACCGTCTCCGCGAGCTCCCGGGCTCCGGGATCATCTACACGCTGACCGTGGCGGCGGCCGAGGAGGTGACCGCGTATCTGCGGCAGCGCGGATACGCCGTCGCCTCGTACTCGGGGAAGACCGAGGACGCCGAACGCCGGGCGGCGGAGGCCGATCTGCTGGCGAACCGGGTCAAGGCGCTGGTCGCCACCTCGGCGCTCGGCATGGGCTTCGACAAGCCGGACCTCGGCTTCGTCGTGCACCTCGGCTCGCCGTCCTCCCCCATCGCGTATTACCAGCAGGTCGGCCGCGCCGGGCGCGGGGTGGAGCACGCCGAGGTGCTGCTGCTGCCCGGCCGCGAGGACGAGGCGATCTGGCGGTACTTCACGTCGCTGGCCTTCCCCTCCGAGGAGCAGGTGCGGCGGACGCTCGAGGTGTTGTCCGACGCCGGGCGGCCGCTGTCCCTTCCCGCGCTGGAGCCGCTGGTCGAACTGCGGCGGTCGCGGCTGGAGACGATGCTCAAGGTTCTCGACGTGGACGGGGCCGTCCGGCGCGTGTCCGGCGGCTGGACGGCCACGGGCCGCCCGTGGGAGTACGACGCCGAGCGCTACGCCTGGGTGGCCCGGCAGCGCAAGGCCGAGCAGCAGGCGATGCGGGACTACGCCGAGACGGACCAGTGCCGGATGGAGTTCCTGCGGCGGCAGTTGGACGACGAGGCAGCCGCCCCTTGCGGGCGCTGCGACAACTGCGCGGGCACGCGCTTCACCGCCGTTGTCTCCGCGGGCTCCCTGGACACCGCCCGCGGCGAACTCGGGCGGCCCGGAGTCGAGGTGGAGCCGCGCCGGATGTGGCCCACCGGTCTTGTCGCGGTCGGCGTCGACCTCAGGGGCCGTATTCCCGGCACTGAACAAGCCGCGCCCGGGCGGGCGTTGGGGCGCCTCTCCGACATCGGCTGGGGCAACCGGCTGCGGCCGATGCTCTCCGGGCAGGCCCAGGACGGGCCGGTCCCCAACGACGTGGCCGACGCGGTCGTGACCGTGCTCGCCGACTGGGCCAAGGGGCCCGGTGGTTGGGCCTCCGGCGAGCCGGGCAGCCCCGCCCGGCCGGCCGGCGTCGTCACCCTGGCCTCGCGCACCCGCCCGCAGCTGATCGGCACGCTCGGCGAACGCATCGCGGCGGTTGGCAGGATGCCCCTGCTCGGCTCGCTGGCGTACGCGCACGAGGACGCGGACACCAGGGTGCCGCGCTCCAACAGCGCCCAGCGGCTCAAAGCCCTGCACGGCGCGCTGACCGTGCCTCCGGCGCTCGCCGAGGCGCTGGCCGCGGCGAAGGGTCCCGTGCTGCTCGTGGACGATCTCACCGAGACCGGTTGGACGCTGGCCGTCGCGGCGCGACTACTGCGCCGGGCCGGAGCCGAGGGGGTGTTTCCGCTGGTCCTCGCCGTGCAAAGCTGAGCGGAGGGCGAAGGCCGGTGCGGGCGGGCCGTCGCCCCGGACCGACCCTGAGTGCCCCTGAGGTGCCCGCCGCGACCAGCCGAAAGACAAAGACGGCGCACCGGCCAATACCGTTCGTCGGCGTCAATTGCTCATTGCCCCAGGCGAATCCGACCGTAAGAATTGGCGGTGCTCCCGCACTCGGCGGGGCCGCTGCCCGGGCCGTTCCGTGTGACGCGGTGTGCCCTGCGCGGATCCCGTCCGGTGGACGGGCGACACAGGTGAGGGGAGGGACGTGGCCGCCGGTTTCACCCCCTCCCGTGCCGCCTCGTACGGAGCGACGGCCGACTCCGCCGCGCGGCTGGGCCGGACGCTCGAGCCCGCGGAGTGGGCGGCGGCCGGAATTCCCCTGCTGCGCAACCCTCGCGAGGTCGTCACGGGTCTGCACGCCCGCCACCTGCCCAGGCCCGCCACCGCCGTCGTCGCCGTGCTCGGTCCGGACGAACGCGTGGTCGCCAGCGCGTCGTTCGCGCACCGGGAGCGCGAACCCGACGGGTGGGTGTTCCGGAACGCCCTGCTGGAACGGTTGCGCCGGGTCATCCCGCACGATCTGCGGCGCCGGGTACCCGCCCGTACCGCCGTGCTCCTCTACTGCCGGGAGGGCGACGGCCGGTGGACGGAGGAGGACGGCGCGTGGATGTGGGGACTGCGGGATGCCTGCACCCTGCACGGGCTGCGCTGCGGCGCCTACATCACGCTGACCCCCGAGGGCTGGCAGGTGCTGGGCGAGGGGCGCGGCGGGCGCCGCCCCCACGCGACCTCAAGGCCGGAGACCGAACACCGCATACCGGGGCAGCGGCTCTCGGGCGGTACGGGCTCGGAGCGGCCGCGGCGCACGGCCGCGCGCTGAACTCAAGCTCAAAGCCCAGGACGGACTCACAACCCAGGACGGAACGGCTCCAGCGCTGACGGCCGCCGTCGTGCGGCGGCCGACACCCGTCGTCCTCCGGGTCAGACTCCCGCGCCGAGCAGAGCGTTGATCCGCTGCGGGTCGCCGCAGACGATCAGCAGCGCGCCGGCCTTGGCCATGGCCGCGGGCAGCGCCCGGCCGACGGCCGCGTCGCCGCCGCCGTTCACCGCGACGACCACCACCAGACGGCTCGCCGCGCGCTCGACCTGGGCCGCGTCCGCGTAGAAAACATCGTCACGGGCGTCGTGCTGCGCCCAGTACGAGGCCTCGCCGAAGGACAGTTCGTGAACGGCCCACGGGTGCGGGTCGCCGGTGGTCAGCAGGAGGACGTCCTGCGGCGCGCGCCCGGAGTCGAGCAGCAGGTCCACGGCCTCCTCGGCCGCGTCCAGGGCGCCGTCGGTGGGGGCGGGTATGAGCTGGATCTGCGGCACGGCGCCGGCGGCCGCGGGCTTCGCGGCCGCGTCTCGCGAGGCTCGCTGGGCCGACGGACCGGAACCGCCGCGCTGCGGACCGGGCGGCCCGGGGCGCTGCGAAGCGGGGCGGGGACCGGGACCAGGGACGGGACGAGGGGTCGGCGCGGTGCGGCCGGCGGCCGGAGTTACGCGGGGACCCGGGACACTCTCGTGAATCTGAGGCTCCTCGGGGATGAGAGGCATGGTCTGATGTCTATCAAACGCCGGTGCGAAGCGCACCGGCGGGGCTGGGTAGTTGCGCAATGGTCGCTCAGAAGTCGAACCCGAGCTGCCCTTCGGACTCCGGCTCCTCACGCCCGGTCCAACTGCGCACCACCTTCAGGTGTTGCCAGCGGGGCAGCGCGTCCCAGTAGGCCCAGGACATGCGGTGGTGGGCGGTGGGCCCCAGCTTCTCCAGGGCCGCGCGGTGCACCGGTGAGGGGTATCCCGCGTTTCCGACGAAGTCGAAGTCCGGCCATTCCAGGCCCAGTTCGGCCATCATCGCATCCCGGCGGACCTTCGCGAGCACCGAGGCGGCGGAGACCGCCACGCACGACTGGTCGCCCTTGATGACCGTACGGACCTGCCAGGGCGAGCCGAGGTAGTTGTGCTTGCCGTCGAGGATCACCGCGTCGGGCCGGACGGGCAGCAGCTCCAGCGCCCGCACGGCGGCGAGGCGGAGCGAGGCGGTCATGCCCAGCTTGTCGATCTCCTGCGGCGAGGCGTGCCCCAGCGCGTGCGCGGTGACCCAGCCCTTGAGCACCCCGGCCAGTTCGGCGCGGCGCTTGGGGGCGAGCAGCTTGGAGTCGGTCAACCCCTCGGGCGGGCGACGCAGTCCGGTGATGGCGGCGCACACCGTGACCGGGCCGGCCCAGGCACCGCGCCCGACCTCGTCGACACCGGCGACGATCTTCGCGCCGGTGGTGGCGCGGAGTGAACGCTCGACGCGGTGGGTAGGCGGTTCGTACGGCATGGCGCCCCTAGGTTACGCCGCCGGGGCGGGTGCATGGGAGTCGGGGCCGGTGAGGAGATCAGGCCTCGGTCGGGAACCAGGCAGGAAGCGGCTCGGTCCGCTCCTGCCAGGCCTGCGGCGGAGCGCCCGCCGCCGAGGCGGCGACGATGCCGCCGACGATCGCGCAGGTGGTGTCCATGTCCCCGCCGACCTGGGCCGTGGTCCAGAACGCCCGCTCGTAGTCGCCGAGATGGCGGGCCGCGGCCCACAGCGTGAACGGCACGGTGTCGTGCGCGCTGGTACGGCGGCCGGAGCCGAGGACGGCGGCGACCGTGGCGGCGTCGCCGTAGTCGAGCATGTCGCGGGCGCGCCGCAGGCCCGCCTGCACGGCGCTGCGCGGTACGAGTTCGATCACGCCGTCCAGCAGCGCCTCCGGGCCGGGGCTGCCCGCCGGGTCGGCGACGAGCGCGGCCGCGGCGGCGACCGCCATGGTTCCGACGACGGCCTCGCGGTGCTGGTGGGTGACGTAGGAGGAGATCTCCGCCTGGTGCGTGGCCTGCTCCGCCTCTCCCCCGTACCAGGCGCCGAGCGGGGCGATCCGCATCGCGGCGCCGTTGCCCCACGACCCGTGCCCGTTGAACAGCGCGGCCGCCGGCTCGCGCCAGTCGTCGCCCTCCCGGATCAGCCGCAGCAGCCGGATCACGGCCGGCCCGTATCCGCGGTCGGCGTCATGGCGCTCGGCGAAGGACCGTGCCAGCGCGTCCTGGTCGACGCGGCCGTGCTCGGCCAGCACGGAGAGGACCGAGCAGGCCATCTCGGTGTCGTCCGTCCAGCGCCAGACGCCCGAGGGCGGCTCGCGCCGCTTCAGGGCGGGGTAGTTCGACGGCGCGAAGAACTGCGACCCCAGTGCGTCTCCCACCGCCAGCCCGCGCAGGCTGGCGAGAGCACGGTCGCTGCGTCGCTTGAGAGAGGAATCGGCGGTCATCGCCCTGACACTCTAACCGGTGCCACATCTGCCCCATCCGTGGCATATCAGCCGGTCGTGTCGTACGACTCCGGTGTGCACCACCGCTCGAAGGGCCGGTCGAGGTGGTAACGGCCGCCCCGGTCGAGCAGCAGGGTCCGGAATTCGCCGTTCCCCGGGTTCGACAGGCACTCGAACTCCGCGACCGTCCAGTGGAACCAGCGCATGCAGAAGAGCCGCATGGTCAGTCCGTGGGTGACCAGCAGAACGTTGGGCGGGTGCTGCGGATCCTCGAAGCTGCGGTACAGGCTCTCCAGGAACGCCCCGACCCGGTCGTAGACGTCGGCCCCGGACTCGCCCTGCGCGAAGCGGTAGAAGAAATGGCCGTACGCGTCCCGGGCGGCCTTCTGCTGCCGCACTTCCCGGGGGTCCTGCCAGTTGCCCCAGTCCTGCTCGCGCAGGCGCGGCTCCTCCCGCATCCGCACCCGCCGGGGGTCCAGGGCCAGGGCCTTGAAGGTCTGATGGGTGCGGCGGTATGGGGAGACGTACGCGCTGACGCGCTCGTCGCCGAACATCTCGCGCAGCCGCTCGCCGGCCTCCTTGGCCTGGCTCCAGCCGGTCTCGGTCAGCCGCAGCGCGTGGTCCGGCTCCCGCTCGTAGATCGTGTCGTCGACGTTGCCCTCCGACTCGCCGTGCCGGAGGAGGACGATGCGCCGGGGCCGTGCCATGCCGCCACCCTAGTTCGCCCCGGGCGGGCCCGCCGTGGGACCGGAGATCCGCAGGTCCGGGCGCGGTGGGGTCCGCTGTCAGGGTGCGGGAGGGCAGGTCTCGACGCGGGGGCCCAACGCGGGGAGGGCAGGTCCCGGTGCGGGAGGGCGGTGTCACACCGCCCAGGCCGGTTCCAGGTCCACCACGTCCCCGGCCAGCGCGGAGACGTCGGCCTCGATCTGAGTCCGCAGCGCCAGCCGCTCGACGCGCTCGGTGCGGTACTTTCCGTGCTCGGCCGCCGAGTCCCAGAGCGAGAGCACCAGGAACTCGCTGCCCGGCGCCTCCCCGAACACCCCGCGCAGCATGCCGGGCGACCCGGCCATGGCAGGGTTCCAGACCTTCTCCTGCATGAGCGTGAAGTGCTCGACGCGGTCCTCCCGCACCCGGCAGTGCGCGACCCGCGCGACGTCCACATCGGAGAAAACCGGCTTGAAACCGACCTTCACATCGAAGCGGTGCTCGAAGAGCCGGGACCGGGAGTCCTTGAACGTGCCGGCCTGGGAGGCCGCGAGCCGGTCGTGCGAGCGGGCCATGAAGGAGTCGTAGAAGGCCCGGCTCTCCCAGAAGGCGAAGAGGTGCGCCACACCGGGCCGCGCCCGGCTCCAGCCGCCGCCCTGCCCGCGGAACCCCGGCTCGCCGAGCAGCCCCGCCCACTTCCGCTGCCCCCGCTCGAAACCCCGACGGTCCACAACGGCGCAGCGAATCCACTTGACCAGCACCGCGCCATCGTAGTGGGAGCCGGCCCCCGGCCGACTCCCACTCTTCGATCTTCGACCTCAACGATCCGCTACGGGACCGGGTTTACGCGATCAGCTGCAGCCGCTGGTCGAGCCGCAGCCCTCGCAGAGGTAGCAGCTGCCCGCGCGGCGCATCTTCGTGCCGCAGGAGAAGCACAGTGGCGCGTCGGCGTTCAGGCCGAGCTGCATCTCCACCAACTCGGTCGAGCTGTGCGCCTGCTTGGGGGCGGGCACCGCGGCGGTCGGCTCCGGCTGCTGCCCGGGCTTCGGGGCCTGGACGTGGCGCGGCGCGGACTGGGCCAGGCCCTCCACGTCGACCTCGTCCTCGTTCGGCTCGTACGAACCGGTCTCCAGGTGGCGCTGGCGCTCCTCGGCGGAGTGGATGCCGAGGGCCGAGCGGGTCTCGAACGGCAGGAAGTCCAGTGCCAGTCGGCGGAAGATGTAGTCGACGATCGACTGCGCCATCCGCACGTCCGGGTCGTCCGTCATGCCGGCCGGCTCGAAGCGCATGTTGGTGAACTTCGAGACGTACGTCTCCAGGGGCACGCCGTACTGCAGGCCCACCGAGACGGCGATCGAGAAGGCGTCCATCATGCCCGCGAGGGTCGAGCCCTGCTTGGACATCTTCAGGAAGACCTCGCCGAGGCCGTCGTCCGGGTAGGAGTTGGCCGTCATGTAGCCCTCGGCGCCGCCCACCGTGAAGGAGGTGGTGATGCCGGGCCGGCCCTTGGGCAGGCGCTTGCGGACCGGGCGGTACTCGACGACCTTCGCGGTCGCCGGCTCGGCCTCGGCCGCCTTCTTCTCCTCCTTCTTCTTGGCGGAGAGCGGCTGGCCGACCTTGCAGTTGTCGCGGTAGATCGCGAGGGCCTTCAGGCCGAGCTTCCAGCCCTCGTAGTAGATCTCCTCGATCTCCTCGACACCGGCCGACTCCGGCATGTTGACGGTCTTGGAGATGGCGCCCGACAGGAACGGCTGGGCCGCGGCCATCATCCGCACATGCCCCATCGGCGAGATGGAGCGGTCGCCCATGGCGCAGTCGAAGACCTCGTAGTGCTCCTGGCGCAGGCCCGGGGCGTCGATCACGTTGCCGTGCTCGGCGATGTGGGCGACGATCGCCTCGACCTGCTCCGGCTGGTAGCCGAGCCGCTTGAGCGCCTTGGGGACCGTGTTGTTCACGATCTGCATGGAACCGCCGCCGACGAGCTTCTTGAACTTGACCAGGGCCAGGTCCGGTTCGACGCCGGTGGTGTCGCAGTCCATCATCAGACCGATGGTGCCGGTCGGCGCCAGCACCGAGGCCTGGGCGTTGCGGAAACCGTTCTTCTGACCGAGGCGTACGACGTCCTGCCAGGCCTCCGTGGCCGCCGCCCAGACCGGAGTGTCCAGGTCGTCCATGCGCTTGGCCGCGGCGTTGGCGTCCGCGTGCTGCTTCATGACGCGCTGGTGGGCGTCCGCGTTGCGGGCGTAGCCGTCGTACGGGCCGACGACCGCGGCCAGTTCGGCGGAGCGCCGGTACGAGGTGCCGGTCATCAGGGAGGTGATGGCGCCGGCGAGCGCCCGGCCGCCGTCCGAGTCGTACGCGTGGCCGGTGGCCATCAGCAGGGCGCCGAGGTTGGCGTAGCCGATGCCGAGCTGGCGGAACGCGCGCGTGGTCTCACCGATCTTCTGGGTCGGGAAGTCGGCGAAGCAGATGGAGATGTCCATCGCGGTGATGACCAGCTCGACGACCTTGGCGAAACGCTCGGCGTCGAACGACATGCTGCCCGCCGCCCCGGAGGGGCTGTCGGACGCGGTGTCGTCGCGGAGGAACTTCATCAGGTTCAGCGAGGCGAGGTTGCACGAGGAGTTGTCCAGGTGCATGTACTCGCTGCAGGGGTTGGATGCGGTGATCCGGCCCGTCTCCGGCGAGGTGTGCCAGTGGTTGATGGTGTCGTCGTACTGGATGCCGGGGTCGGCGCAGGCCCAGGCGGCCTCGGCCAGCTTGCGGAACAGGCCCTTGGCGTCGACCTCCTCGATGACCTCACCGGTCATCCGGGAGCGCAGCCCGAACTTCGAGCCGGACTCGTACGCCTTCATGAACTCGTCGTTCACACGGACCGAGTTGTTGGCGTTCTGGTACTGGACGGACGTGATGTCGTCGCCACCCAGGTCCATGTCGAAGCCCGCGTCGCGCAGCGCGCGGATCTTCTCCTCCTCCTTCACCTTGGTCTCGATGAAGGCCTCGACGTCCGGGTGGTCCACGTCCAGGACGACCATCTTGGCCGCGCGGCGGGTGGCGCCACCGGACTTGATCGTTCCGGCGGAGGCGTCGGCGCCGCGCATGAAGGAGACCGGGCCGGAGGCGTTGCCGCCGGAGGACAGCAGCTCCTTGGAGGAGCGGATGCGGGAGAGGTTCAGGCCGGCGCCGGAGCCGCCCTTGAAGATCATCCCTTCTTCCTTGTACCAGTCGAGGATCGACTCCATGGAGTCGTCGACGGAGAGGATGAAGCAGGCCGAGACCTGCTGCGGCTGCTTGGTGCCGACGTTGAACCAGACCGGGGAGTTGAAGCTGAACACCTGGTGCAGCAGCGCGTAGGTCAGCTCGTGGTCGAAGATCTCGGCGTCCGCGGGGGAGGCGAAGTAGCCGTGGTCCTCGCCGGCCTTGCGGTAGGTCCTCACGACGCGGTCGATGAGCTGCTTCAGGCTGGACTCGCGGCTGGGCGAACCCACCGCGCCGCGGAAATACTTGCTCGTGACGATGTTTACCGCGTTGACCGACCAGAAGTCGGGGAACTCGACCCCTCGCTGCTCGAAGTTGACCGAACCGTCACGCCAGTTGGTCATGACGACGTCGCGGCGCTCCCAGACCACCTCGTCGTACGGGTGCACTCCGGGCGTGGTGTGGACGCGCTCGACGCGCAGCCCCTTGGTCGCCTTGCCGCCCTTGGCACGAGAGCTTCGTGCCGGGCCGCTCGTCGTCTCTGTCATGCCGCCTCCCTAAGGGCAAAACGCCCTGACGTGCCTGCTTGTTCCCGCGGGCACACTCTCTGTCCGGTGTCCGGGCGCCACGCCGCGCGCCGGGGGTCTGATGTTTCCGCCGCTAGTCGGCGGCGGTCGCCGGGGAGGGGACTTCGGCGTCCCCCGCGGCCCGGCCGGCGCCGGCCGGCTGCCGCTGCACGCGCAGCTCCGCGATCGCGTCCTCGAAGTCCTCGAGCGAGTCGAACGCCCGGTACACGGACGCGAACCGCAGATAGGCCACGAGGTCGAGCTCCTGGAGCGGACCGAGTATCGCGAGCCCCACGTCGTGGGCGGACAGCTCGGCGCTGCCGGTGGCGCGCACCGCCTCCTCGACCTGCTGGCCGAGTTTGGCAAGGGCGTCCTCGGTGACGGGCCGCCCCTGGCACGCCTTGCGCACCCCGGAGATGACCTTGTCACGGCTGAATGGTTCGGTGACCCCGCTCCGCTTGATCACCATGAGCGACGCCGTCTCCACCGTGGTGAAGCGGCGGGAGCAGTCGGGGCACTGTCGACGCCTGCGGATCGAGGCCCCGTCGTCGGTGGTACGGCTGTCTACGACGCGGCTGTCGGGGTGTCGGCAGAAGGGGCAGTGCATCGATCTCAACCCTCCTCGAAACCCTCTGAAACTCGACGTCGCAGCATGGCTGCACGGCTCCGCAGGACCCGCGGAACGGGCCCCTGGAAGCGGCTTCAAGCATAGGCGATGTCCGGAGCTGCGAAGCACCCGGGACCACAACTTGTGGGCAGCCGCCACCAATCAAACCACTAGATCTGGTGGTCGACCGTCAAGAGCGACAGCCGCGTGTCGCACCGGCGCGGCATCCATGAGATTACGCGAGGGGGCTTGGACTCCCGAACGCGGGGCGGAGGTGCCACACTGGGTGACACGCCGACGACGCTCCATGTTCACGGCCACCCGACGACGGGAAATCCGACTCCGGGCCGCGGCTCGAGGAAAGCGCTCCCCGGCCCCGAACTCCGGCCGCCGACAACGGAATCCGCTGTCCGCGTATACACCTGAGCTCTTGATCACGTCACTCGATCTACGAATTTTCACTCGAACGTGTGTTTGGCGCAACCTTTCGAAACCAACTACCGTTGTCCCACGAGGGAGAGACCATTCGAGAGGGGCCGACGTGACCACCACCGCAGACAGCGCCACCATCACTGTCCAGGACCACTCCCAGCACCGATTCGAGCAGAGCCACCCGATGAACGACGCGACCCCGGCCCCCGAGGGACAGAAACCCGTACGCTCGCTCCCGGGCCGGCCGCCGGGCATCCGGGCCGACAGCTCCGGTCTCACCGACCGCCAGCGCCGGGTCATCGAGGTGATCAGGGACTCGGTGCAGCGGCGTGGCTACCCACCGTCGATGCGGGAGATCGGCCAGGCGGTGGGCCTCTCGAGTACGTCCTCCGTGGCCCACCAGCTGATGGCCCTGGAGCGCAAGGGCTTCCTGCGCCGCGACCCGCACCGGCCTCGGGCGTACGAGGTCCGGGGCTCGGACGGCCCCGCGACGCAGCCGCAGGACACGACGGGCAAGCCCTCCGCGTCCTACGTACCGCTCGTCGGCCGGATCGCGGCCGGTGGCCCGATCCTCGCGGAGGAGTCGGTCGAGGACGTGTTCCCGCTCCCCCGCCAACTGGTCGGCGACGGCGAGCTGTTCGTACTGAAGGTCGTCGGCGACTCGATGATCGAGGCGGCGATCTGCGACGGCGACTGGGTCACGGTCCGCCGCCAGCCGGTCGCGGAGAACGGCGACATCGTGGCCGCCATGCTGGACGGCGAGGCCACCGTGAAGCGCTTCAAGCGCGAGGACGGGCACGTGTGGCTGCTGCCGCACAATGCCGCGTACCAGCCGATTCCAGGCGATGACGCGACGATCCTCGGCAAGGTGGTGGCGGTGCTGCGGCGGGTCTGACGCGCCCCTCGAAAACCGGGCCCCGGAACCAACTGCGCCGGTTCCGGGGCCCTGATGTTTCTCCGGATCAGGGCCCCGGGGCTACGTCCTGGCCCGAGCCACGTCCTGGGCGCGGGCTCACTTCTCAGTGGCGCGGGCGGCCTCGTCGATGGCGGCCAGCGAGCGGCGCGCCTGGTTCCGGTCCGTCGTGTACCAGAAGTCCGGCATGGAGGCGCGCAGGAACGTGCCGTAGCGCGCGGTGGCCAGCCGGGGATCGAGCACGGCGACCACACCGCGGTCGCCCGAGGCCCGTACGAGCCGGCCCGCGCCCTGGGCCATCAGCAGCGCCGCGTGCGTGGCCGCCACGGCCATGAAGCCGTTGCCGCCGCCCTCCTCCACGGCCTTCTGCCGGGCACTCATCAGCGGGTCGTCGGGGCGCGGGAACGGAATGCGGTCCATCACCACCAACTGGCAGCTGGCGCCCGGGACATCGACGCCCTGCCACAGCGAGAGCGTGCCGAACAGGCAGGTGCGCGGATCGTCCGAGAAAGCGCGGATCAGTTCGCCGAGGGTCTCCTCGCCCTGCAGCAGGATCGGTGTGTCGAGCCGCCCCCGCAGGGTCTCCGCCGCAGCCTGGGCGCCGCGCATCGAGGAGAACAGCCCGAGCGTGCGCCCGCCCGCGGCCTCCACCAGTTCGGCCAGCTCGTCCAGCATGTCCGCACGGCTGCCCTCGCGGCCCGGCTGCGCCAAGTGCCGGGCGACGTACAGGATCCCCTGCTTGCGGTAGTTGAAGGGTGAGCCGACGTCGAGGCCCTTCCAGAGCGGGCTGTCCGCGTCCGCCTCGGCGGGGCCGGGCTCGGCCGTCTTCTGCTCCGGCGACAGGCCGAGGGAGGCCGCCACACCGTTGAAGTCCCCGCCGAGCTTCAGCGTGGCCGAGGTCAGGACCACGGACCGCTCGGTGAAGAGCTTCTCGCGCAGCAGACCGGACACCGACATGGGGGCGACCCGCAGCGAAGCACCGAACCGGTCGTGGCGCTCGTACCAGACGACGTCGTACTCCGAGCCCGCCACGATGCGTTCGGCGACCGTGTGGACGTTCTCGATGGCGGCGGTGGCCTGCTTGCGTACGGCGTCCTCGTCCTGCACCGACTTGTCCCGGGTGTTGCCCAGCGCCGTGATCACCGTGCGCGAGGCGTCCCTGAGGGACATCAGGGCGTAGGCGAGGTCCTCGGGGATCTCCTCCAGGCGGCCCGGAAGGGCCAGTTCCATCAGCCGCTCGAAGGTCTCGGCCGCGGTCTGGAGGCCATCCGCCGCCTTCTCGTCGACCAGCTTGGCGGACCGGCGGACGGCACGGTTGACCGACCCCGGGGTCAGCTCGCCGGTGGCGGCTCCCGTGACACGGGAGACCAGTTCGTGGGCCTCGTCGATGACCAGCACCTCATGGCCGGGCAGCACGGGCGCGCCCTCGATCGCGTCGATCGCCAGCAGGGCGTGATTGGTGACGACAACCTCGGCCAGCTTGGCGCGCTCGCGGGCGGCCTCGGCGAAACACTCCATCCCGTAGGCGCACTTGGACGCGCCCAGGCACTCGCGGGAGGTGACGGACACCTGACCCCAGGCACGGTCGGAGACGCCGGGGGTGAGGTCGTCGCGGTCGCCGGTCTCCGTCTCGTCCGCCCAGTCCCGCATCCGCAGGAGGTCCTTGCCGAGCTTGCTGGTCGGGGTGGCGGACTCGAAGACGTCGAAGAGCCCGTCCTCCTCTTCCTGCGGCACGCCCTCGTGGAGCCGGTGCAGGCACAGGTAGTTGGAGCGCCCCTTGAGCATGGCGAATTCGGGGCGGCGACGCAGCAGCGGGTGCAGCGCCTCGACCGTGCGCGGCAGGTCCCGCTCGACCAGCTGGCGCTGGAGGGCGAGAGTGGCAGTCGCCACGACGACGCGCTCGCCGTGCGCGAGCGCGGGCACCAGGTAGCCGAGAGACTTGCCGGTGCCGGTGCCCGCCTGGACCAGCAGGTGGGTGCCGTCGTCCACGGCCTCGGCGACGGCCTCGGCCATGGCCACCTGGCCGGGTCTCTCCGTGCCGCCGACGGAGGTGACGGCGGCATGCAGGAGATCGGGGAGGGAGGGCTTCGTCATAGGTGGACCAGCCTACGGGGCACCACTGACATCGCTCTCCCGCACACCGGCTCTCACATCGGGTGCAGTGGGTTCGGGACGGTGCCGTGGACGGCCGCGTGGGGCCGGTCCGGGCGGTCGCGGTAGCCGTCGAGGTGGAGCCGGTTGCGGTTGAGGCAGAGCCGCTCGATCCGGGGCGTGAGGAGGTCGAAGGTCTCGAACCGCTCCTTCAGCTCGGGGAAACGCGCGTGGTAGGCGAGGATCTCGGCCCGCACCAGGGCCCAGAACTCGCTTCCACCCACCCCGAGCTGTTCCTCGCAGAGCGGCGCCAGGTAGCGGAAGACGCCGACGAACAGGCCGGAGTGGATGAACTGGGTCAAGAAGGCGGGCGGCTCGGTGAGCAGCACGGCACGTACATCGTCGGGCATGGTGGCGTGCTCGGGCAGCGGCTCGGCGCTGAGGTTCACGTCGTCGACGAAGTCCTTCACGGCCAGCCGGACCGGGACGTCCTGGTCGTCGAAGACGACGATGGCGTTCTCGCCGTGGGGCGAGAAGACCGTGCCGTAGCGGTAGAGGAAGTGCAGGAGCGGCGGCAGCAGGGCCGCGAAGAGGCGGCGGAGCCAGGTGGTGGGCGCCAGCCCGGAGCGGCGGACCAGCTCGGCCGTGAAGGAGCGGCCCTGCGCATCGGTGAGCAGCAGGGCGGCGAGGGTGCGGGCGCGCTCACCGGGGTCCAGGTAGGGGCCGACGGGCTCGCGCCAGATGCAGCCCAGAAGTTCGCGGTACTGGTACGGGACGTGCGGCAGCCGGTCGTAGAGGGGGTGCTCGACGGTCACGGACGCGGTCTCGCCGAGGAGGACGACCCGGGTCTCGTCCCGGAGGTACGGGTCGGCGTCGCGCAGGGAGTGCACCCAGGCGGTGACCGCGGGCGCGGCGAGGGTGCGCTCGGTGGGCAGTCCGCGCCAGACGAGGGTGTTCAGGACGGACAGCGGAAGTTTGACGGTACGCGCGCGTGGACGGGTCGTGTTGAGGAAGGTGCGGATGGACTGCTGGG
>NZ_LIQY01000133.1 GCF_001418495.1 Streptomyces pathocidini
CGTCGCCCGCGCCGCCAAGGAGAAGGCCAGGGCCCAGGCCGACGTGCTGGTCACCCTGCCGCCCTTCATCCAGCGGGCCGCCCGCGACGGCCTGTTGACCCCCTACAAGGTGCCGGGCAGTGAGAAGGTCCAGGGCACCGACCCCGAGGGCCGCTACGTGCCCGTGGTGAACAACTACCTCAACTTCATCCACAACCCGAGCTCCGCCAAGCCCGCGCCGCGCACTTACGAGGACCTGCTCGACCCGCGCTTCAAGGGCAAGCTCCAGTACTCCACCCCCGGCCAGGCGGGCGACGGCACGGCCGTGCTGATCCAGNNGCTGGGCAAGGACGGCGCGCTGGACTACCTCAAGAAGCTCCAGGCCAACAACGTCGGCCCGTCCTCCTCCACCGGCAAGCTCCAGCCGAAGGTCAGCAAGGGCGAACTGCACGTGGCCAACGGCGATCTACAGATGAACCTGGCCTCGATCGAGAACGAGGGCGCCGGCTTCGAGGTCTTCTTCCCCGCCGACGCCAAGGGCAAGCGCTCCACGTTCGCCATCCCGTACACCATGGGCCTGGTCAACGGCGCCCCCAACGCCGAGGGCGGCAAGAAGCTCATGGCGTACCTGCTCTCGCAGGAGGCGCAGGCCACCGTCACCGAGGAGGCGTACGGGCTGCCCGCGCGCTCGGACGTGAAGGCGGGCGGCGCGACCCGCGCGAAGATCGACAAGCTGCTGGCCGGGGTCGAGGTCTGGTCCCCGGACTGGCAGCAGCTGCTGACCGAGCTGGACGCCGACATCGCCGCCTACAACCGGGCCGTCGGGAGCTGAGCGCCGTGATCCGCTTCGACTCGGTGAGTGTCACCTACGGGGCCACCACCGCCCTGTGCGACTTCACGCTGGAGGTGGCCCGCGGCGAGACCGTCGCGCTGCTGGGCCCCTCCGGCTCCGGCAAGTCGACCGCGCTCAAGGCCGTGGCCGGGTTCGTCCGGCCCTCCTCCGGCCGGGTGCTGCTCGACGGGCGGGACGTCACGGACGAGCCGCCGCACCGGCGCGGCATCGGCGTGGTCGTCCAGAACTACGCGCTCTTCCCGCACATGCGGGTCTTCGACAATGTGGCCTTCGGGCTGCGCGCCCGGCGGCTACCGCGCGCGGAGATCGCGGAGCGGGTCGGCGAGGTGCTGGCGATGGTCGGCATGGACGGCTACCGCGACCGGATGCCGGGCCAGCTTTCGGGCGGCCAGCAGCAACGGGTCGCGATCGCCCGCGCGTTGGCGATCCGGCCACCCGTCCTGCTGCTGGACGAGCCGCTGTCCGCGCTGGACGCGGGGCTGCGCCAGGAGCTGCTGGGCGAGTTGCAGGCGCTGCGCCGCGAACTGCCCGACGTGGCGATCCTGTACGTGACGCACGACCAGAACGAGGCGCTCGCGCTGGCCGACCGGATCGCGATCATGCGGGACGCGGCGCTGGTCGACGCGGACACCTCGGACGCGCTGTACCGGCGCCCGCCGAGCGCGTTCACGGCCGCCTTCCTGGGCGGCGCGAACCTGCTGCCGGGCACCGTGCTGTCCGCCGGCCCGGCGGGAGTACGGGTACGAGCGGGCGGCCGCGAGATCACGGCAGCCGGGCCGGTGGCCTCGGGACCGGCCGCCTCGCCCTCGGCCGGCGAGCCGGCCCTGGTCTGTGTACGCCCGCACGCCTTGCGCACCGCCCCGCACGACGCCCCGGACGCGCTGCCGGGCGTGCTGACGGGTACGCAGTGGCGGGGCGCCTCGTACCGGCTGACCGTGCGCCTGGACGACGGCCCCGAGTCGGTCGTCGCCGACGTGCCCACCCTGGAGGGAACTCCCGCCCCCGGCGGGCGGATCGGCCTCCGGGTGGACGAAGCGGTCCTGGTGCCTGTGCCCGGGGACTCGCCGCCCGCGGTCCCCGCGTCGAGGGATTCGGCACCTGGAGCCCCCGTACCGGACCCAGCGCCTGGCGCCCCCGCGCCCGCGGCCCCCGCGGCCGGGGACTCGGCATCCGGGGAGGCCGCATGACCGCCGCGGCCACCGCGGCGCCGCGCGCCGCGCGCTTCCGGCTGCTCCGCCCCGGCTCCGGCGGCGCATGGTGGGTGCTGCCGCCACTGCTGGTCGTCGGGGGCGCGTTCCTCTACCCGCTGGCGCTGGTCGTCCAGCAGTCCTTCGTCTCCGAGCGCGGCGAGGCCGGCCTCGAGGTGTGGCGGACGGTCGTCACCTCGGCGGCGTTTGGCGAGGCCCTGCTGCGTACGGTGTCGATCGCGGCCACCGCCACGGCCGGCTGCCTGGTCGTGGGCACGTTCCTGGCCGTTGTGCTGGCCTTCGTGCCCTTCCCCGGGGCGCGGCTGGTCTCGCGGCTCGTCGACACCGTGCTCGCGTTCCCCTCGTTCCTGATCGCGCTGGCCTTCACGTTCCTCTACGGGAGCGCGGGCGTGGTCAACTCGGCGCTGACCGGCCTCACGGGCTCTTCGGCCCCGCCGCTGGACTTCATCTACTCCCCCACCGGCCTGGTCCTCGCCGAGATCACCTTCTACACCCCGTTCGTCATGCGCCCGCTGCTCGCGGCGTTCTCCCAAGTGCCGCGCGCCCAGCTGGAGGTGGCGGCCAGCCTCGGCGCCCGCCCCGGCCGCGTGCTGCGCCAGGTGCTGCTGCCGGAGGCGCTGCCCGCGCTGGCGGCGGGCGGCAGCCTGACGCTGCTGCTGACGCTCAACGAGTTCGGGCTCGTGCTGTTCATCGGAGCCAAGGACGTGATCACCCTGCCGATGCTCGTCTACACCCAGGGCATCGTGACCTTCCACTACCCGCAGGCCTGCGTGGTCGCGGTCGTCCAGGTCGCGCTCTCCCTCGCGCTGTACGGGCTCTACCGCCTGGCCCACGCGCGGATGAGCGGCCGTACGGGAGGTGCGCGATGAGCGGCATCCAAGGTGGCGGGCTCGTCTGGTCGCGTTCGGGACGCCTCGGTGTCTGGGCGGCGTTCGCCGTGGTGTTCGTGCCGGTGATCCTGGCGCCGCTGGCCGTCGTCGTGCTCGCCGCGTTCGCCGGTTCCTGGAACGGGGTGCTGCCCGGTTCGCTGACCGGCCGCCACCTCGAACAGGCCCTGTCGGGCGAGCAGTTGGCGAGCCTGTCGGTGAGCGTGCAGACGGGGCTGCTCTCCGGGCTGACCGCGGTGGCGGTCGGCGGCTGGGCCGCGGTGGCGGTACGCGGTGCGCCACCCGCGCTGCGGCGGCTCACCGACGCCGTACTGCACCTGCCGATCGCGGTCTCCTCGGTGGTGATCGGGCTCGGCCTGCTCGTCGCGTTCGGTACGTCGCCGCTGCTCGCGGGGACGATGGGGATGGTCGTCATCGCGCACGTGGTGCTCGTGCTGGCCTTCGCCCACAGCACGGTCTCCGCCGCGCTCGACCGCCTCGACCCGGCGTACGCGCTGGTGGCGGGCAGCCTCGGCGCGACCCCCGCGCGGGTGCTGTGGCGCATCCGGCTGCCGCTGCTGACACCGGCGCTGTCGGCGGCCGGGAGCCTGTCGATCGCCCTGTCCATGGGCGAGGTCGGCGCCACGATCATGGTGTATCCGGCCAGTTGGCGGACGCTGCCGGTGTCGGTCTTCGCGCTCACCGACCGCGGCCGGGTGTTCCTGGCGGCGGCCGAGACTCTCGTACTGCTCGCGGCGACGCTGCTGTTGCTGCTGGCGCTGGGGCGGATGCGGACGAGGGCGGCGAAGTGACCCGGGACGTTCCTTCGGTATCGGTGGAGGCCCTGACAGCGCCCCCGGGCGTTCCCCTGGCGCCGGTGGACGCCCCGACAGCGACCCCTGGCACTCCCCTCACGTCAGTGGACGCCCCGACAGCGACCCCTGGCACTCCCCTCACGTCAGTGGACGCCCTGATGGCGCTGCTCGCCGACTGCGCGGGCGTCTGGGACACCCCGGACCGCTCCGGCGACCCGGTGGACATCCTCGACCACGGCCTCCAGGTCGCGGCCGTCCTGGCCGAGCACCACCCCGAGGACGAGGAGCTCCAGGTCGCGGGCCTGGTCCACGACATCGGCCACCACCTCGTACCGGGCGACGAGTCCGGCCACGGCGAGCACGCGGCCGCGGCGGTGGCGGGGCTGCTCGGGGAGCGGGTGGCGCGGCTGGTGGCGCTGCACATCGACGCCAAGCGGTATCTGGCCGCCGCGGACCCCGCGCACGCCCTCTCCCCGGAGAGCGCTCGCACCCTGTCGTGCCAGGGCGGCCCGATGTCCCCGGCCGAACGCGCCGCCTTCGAAGCCGACCCCCACTTCACCGCGGCCCTCGCCCTACGCCGCGCGGACGACGCGGGCAAGGTCGTGGGGCTGGCCGTCCCGGGCCTGGAACGGTGGCGCCTGGCAGTGGAACGGGTGGTGAACGCGGCCGCCCCCGGCCGTAGCGGACTCGGCGGTAGCGGACTCGGCCGTCCCCAGCCGTAGCGCCGACCGCGGCCGGCATCCCGGGCCACGCTCATGCACCAGGGCCGGACGGTCGCCCGACATGGCCATGTCGCCGCGGCCACCCGCCACCCCGGCGGGAGCGCGAGCGCTCAGTGGTGCACCCCGGACCGCGCCCGGGGCCCGGCCCGGGGAACCAGACCGCTCGAGCGCCTGAGGGCACCGGGCGGACCGGGCCGATTCGGCTCATCGCCCTGCGGACCGGGCTCGCACGGCGACCCCGGGCGGGGCGGCCGCGCCACGAAGTCGGCTATCCGGGCCGGACTGCCGACCGTCATGACCGTATGGCGATACGGGCATGACAGCGGGCCGTGGGCCCCGTTACCTTCGAGGGATGCCCCGCCGTCCCCGCCGCTCCCGGAGACCCCGTTGACGCCCTCGCCGCAGCCCTCGCCGCAGTCCTCGTCGCAGTCGAAAACCGAACACCGCTCCGGCCTCGCCTACGGCATCACCGCGTACGGGCTCTGGGGCCTCTTCCCGCTCTACTGGCCGCTGCTGGAACCGGCCTCGGCGACCGAGATCCTCGCGCACCGCATGCTGTGGTCGCTCGTGGCCGTCGTCCTCGTCCTGCTCGTGCTGCGGCGCTGGGCATGGCTCGGGCCGCTGCTGCGCCAGCCCCGGCGGCTCGGGCTGATAGCCCTCGCCGCGACCGTCATCTCGGTCAACTGGGGCCTCTACATCTGGGGCGTGAACTCCGGGCACGTGGTCGAGACCTCGCTCGGGTACTTCATCAACCCGCTGGTCAGCATCGCCTTCGGCGTCCTGCTGCTGCGCGAGCGGCTGCGGCCCGCGCAATGGTCGGCGGTGGCGGTCGGCACGGTGGCGGTGGTCATCCTGGCCGTCGGATACGGGCGCGTGCCCTGGATCGCGCTCACCCTCGCGTTCTCCTTCGCGATCTACGGCCTGATCAAGAAGCGGGTCGGCCTCGACGGCCTGGAGTCGCTCGCGGCGGAGACGACGGTTCAGTTCCTGCCGGCGCTCGGCTTCCTGCTCTTCCTGAGCTCCCGCGGCGAGAACTCCTTCGCCACAGAGGGCACCGGGCACGCCCTGCTGCTCGCCAGCTGCGGTCTGGCGACCGCGGTGCCGCTGATCTGCTTCGGGGGCGCGGCGGTGCGGCTGCCGCTGTCGACCATCGGACTGCTCCAGTACCTGGCGCCCACCTTCCAGTTCATCCTCGGCCTCGTCGCCTTCCACGAGGCGATGCCGCCGGAGCGGTGGGCGGGTTTCGTCCTGGTCTGGCTGGCCCTGGCGATCCTCACCTGGGACGCCCTCCACACGGCCCGCCGCTCCCGCAGGGCCCTCGCGGCGGCACGCAACGAGGCGAGGGCATCGGACAAGCCGAAGCCCACGCCAGAGTCGGAGTCGAAGCCTGAGTCGGAGTCGGAGTCGTCACCGGCGTAAGCCCTGCGGACGGCGGATCGCGTCGCGGAGTACGGCCGTCGGCAACGGCGAGTTCGCCACCGCAGGACCGCGCCATCGTGGCGCGATTCGGCACCACCGGCCCCCCTCCGCTCGCTATGCGGAGAAGTCTGTCCGGAATCCTCCCTTGACGGCGCGCAGCCCTGACCCTGAGCATCATGTTCGCGTCAAGAAATGCGAAAGCGCTCCAGTCGCGCCCTGCGGTGGCCCAGCCGCAGGGCGCCCCGTTCCTTCCGCGCAAGTCCCGTCGGAATACGGAGCCTTCATGCCGTCACGCACCCCCCACACCCCGCCCCCGTACCGGAGTTCGTGGTTCCGCAGAGCGGCCACGGCGGTCGCGGTCCTCGCGACCGCGATCGGCACGGCCGGAGCCGCGCCCGGCGCGATCGCCGCGCCCGCGCCCGCCGCACCCACGGCCGCCCACCCCGCGGCGGTCGCCGCAGCGCCCGACATCCCGGTCGCCAACGTCAAGGCGCACCTCGCCCAGCTCCAGTCCCTCGCCACTGCCAACAGCGGCAACCGCGCCCACGGCCGCCCCGGCTACAAGGCCTCGCTCGACTACGTGAAGGCCAAGCTGGACGCGGCCGGATTCACCACCTCCGTCCAGCAGTTCACCGCGGGCGGCGCCACCGGCTACAACCTCGTCGCCGACTGGCCCGGCGGCAACGCCGGCCAGATCCTCATGACCGGTGCCCACCTCGACTCCGTCACCTCGGGCCCCGGCATCAACGACAACGGCTCCGGCTCCTCGGCCGTACTCGAAACCGCGCTCGCCGTCGCCCGCGAGGGCCTCAAACCCGCCAAGCACCTGCGGTTCGCCTGGTGGGGCGCCGAGGAGCTCGGCCTCATCGGCTCACGCAACTACGTCAACGCCCTGCCCACCGCCGAGCGTTCGAAGATCACCGGCTATCTCAACTTCGACATGGTCGGCTCGCCGAACCCCGGCTACTTCGTCTACGACGACAACCCCGCCCTCGAAGCCGTCTTCAAGGACTGGTTCGCGGCCAAGGGCGTCGCCACCGAGATCGAGACCGAGGGCGACGGGCGCTCGGACCACGCCTCATTCAAGAACGCCGGCATCGCGGTGGGCGGCCTGTTCACCGGCGCGGGCCGCACCAAGACCTCGGCCCAGGCCCAGAAGTGGGGCGGTACGGCGGGCCAGGCGTTCGACCGCTGCTACCACTCGTCCTGCGACACGACCTCGAACATCAACGACACCGCCTTGGACCGCAACAGCGACGCGATCGCCCACGCGGTGTGGACCCTGTCGGCGAACTGACCGGCCACCGGAGCACCGACCACCCCCGGGCAGCAGTTGCCGGGGGTGGCGGCGGCCGTTGCCGGGGGTGGCGGCGGCAGCGGGGGCCGCGACGGCCGGGGAATCGCCGCAGCCGGAGCGCTATTCCGCCTTCGCCGCGGCCTCGTCGGCAGCCTTCACCAGGGCCGACTTGTCGACCGCGCCGACGTAGACCGCACCGTCGTCGGTCAGCAGCGCGTTGACCAGGCGGGTGCTGAAGATCCGGCCGGAGCCGAACTTCCCGGTGGCCTTCTCGGTCAGGCTGTCCAGGAACTTCCCCGCCTGGGAGGGGAGTTCCCCGCTGTGGGCAGCGGCGGAACCGCGCCCGGACGGGGCCTTCAGCTGAACGACGGTGGCCCAGCCCTCGCCAAAGGCCCGGGCGGCGCCGCCGGACCTGTTCCCGGCCTCGGCCCCACCCCCGGCCCCGGTCCCGGCCTTGGCATCAGCTCCAGCTCCAGCTCCAGAGAGTCCGGGCAGCAGGCCTGCCAGCCCATCCGCCGCCTTCTCCCGCGCCCCGGTCCCGTGCTCGTCCTGCTTGTCCTGCTCGCGCTGCTCGGTGACCTCGGCGCCCTTCGGCGGGGTGAACGTGAAGGTCCTCGTGTCCGGCTCGGCGAAGTCCACCGAGGTGAAGCCCGCGTCCAGGATCGGCTTGCCACCGGACTTCGGCGACAGCGTGACCTTCAGCGGTACGCCGTGCCGCGCGTCCACGGCGATCCGGACCGAACCGACCGTGGAATGCGCCTGCTTGGGCTCGACCAGCAGCTGGTACGCGTCCCGCCCGGCGACCTTCGTCGTACCGTCGACCGTCACGGCAGTCGTGTCGTCCACGGCGTCCAGCACGCGCCGGGCCAGCTCCTGCGGGGAGGCGGCGGCGGGGCCGGTGTGCCGCTCCCCGCGCTCCCCCGCCTTCTCCCCCTCCGGGGAGGTCGCGTGGTACGCGGCGCCGGTGGCCGAGTCG
>NZ_LIQY01000134.1 GCF_001418495.1 Streptomyces pathocidini
GAGTTGGGGAGTGCTCGCCGCGGGCGGACGAGGTGTCTAACGGGCGTCCTTCGCGGAGCTCTCCGCGGAGCCCTCCGCGGAGACGTGGGGTAGGAGGCGGTCCAGCCAGTGGGGGGTCCACCACGCGGCGCGGCCCAGGAGGGTCATCACCGCCGGGACCAGCAGCAGCCGCACCACCGTCGCGTCGATCAGGACGCTGAACGCGAGGCCGAGGCCCAGCATCTTCACCACGATGTTGGTGCTCAGGATGAACGCCGCGAACACGCTCACCATGATCAGCGCCGCGCAGGTGATGACCCGCGCCGTGATCTCCAGCGCGTGCGCGACGCTGCCGCGGCTGTCGCGGGTCCGCTCCCACGCCTCGTGCACCCGCGACAGCAGGAAGACCTCGTAGTCCATGCTCAGCCCGAAGACGATGGCGAACATCATCATCGGCACGTAGCTCTCGATCGGCACCTTCCCCGAGACGCCGAGCGCGGGCCCGCCCCAGCCCCACTGGAAGACCGCGACCACCACGCCGTAGGAGGCCGCGATCGACAGGAGGTTGAGGACGGCGGCCTTCACCGCGACCAGCACGCCGCGGAAGACGATCAGGATGATGACGAACGCGAGGCCGACCACGACGGCGATGATCAGCGCGAGCCGGTCGGCGAGGATGTCGCGGAAGTCGACCTGCCCGGCGGTCGTGCCCGTCACGTAGGTCTCGGCGCCCGTGCCGGAGACGGCCTTCGGCAGGACGTCGTCGGCGAGGTGGTTGACCAGGTCGGTGGTGGCCGCGTCCTGCGGGGCCTGGGCCGGGATGACGGTGGAGATCAGCACGTTCCCGTCGCCCGCGGGCTTCGGCGGGCTCGCGCTCGCCGCGCCGTCCAGCCCCGTCAGCGACTTCTGGACCTTCGACGCGAGCGCCGCCCGGTCCGCGTCCGGCACCTTCGCCTGGTCGACGACGACGGTCAGCGGCCCGTTGCTGCCGACTCCGAACCCCTCGCTGATCAGGTCGTACGCCGTGCGGTCGGTGAAGCTCTTGGGGTCGGCGCCGTCGTCGATGTGCCCGAGCTGCATCGAGAACAGCGGGATCGACAGCACCGCGAGGACCGCGAGCCCGCCCGCGAGGAACCACCAGGGGTGGTGCTCGACCCGCTGCGCGTACCGGTGCCAGCCGCCCACCGCCTCGCCCCCGGCGCCGGTCTCCCCGCGCTCGGCGATCGGCCTGCGCACCCGCAGCCGGTCGATCCGGCGCCCGGCGAGCCCCAGCAGGGCCGGTACGAGCGTCAGCGCGCCGAGCACGGCGGTGATCACCGTGATCGCGGCGGCGGCCCCGAGCTTGCCGATGAAGCTGACCCCGGAGGCGTTCAGCCCGACGAGCGCGACGATGACCGTGCAGCCGGAGACCACCACCGCGTGCCCGCTGGTGGCCACCGCGCGTCCGGCGCTCGCCACCGGGTCGGCGCCGTCCATGAGCTGCTGCCGGTGGCGGGTCAGCAGGAACAGCGCGTAGTCGATGCCCACCCCGAGGCCGATCATCGTCGCCAGGGTCGGCGAGACGCTGGCGAAGGTGAACGCGGCGGCGACCAGACCCAGCACGCTGACCCCGACGATCACGCTCAACAGGGCGGTGACCAGCGGGATTCCGGCCGCCAGCACACTGCCGAACCCGATCAGCAGCACCACGACCGCCACGCCGAAGCCGATGGCCTCGCTCAGCAGGTCGTTGGGCTCGGGCCGGTCCAACTCGCCCAGCGAGCCCCCGTACTCGACCTGCACCCCGGCCGAGCGCAGCGGCCGGACGGCGGTGTCGACCTGGTCGAGGTAGGACTTCTCCAGGGAGTTGGGGTTGGTGTCGAACCGCACCGTGATGTACGCGATCCTGCCGTCCTTCGAGACCGGGCCCGAGGTCAGCGGGTTCTGCACGGACGTCACGTGCGGCAGCTTCGACAGGGCGGCGACGGCCTGGTCGATCTGCGGACGGTCGGCGGTGAGCGGTCGGCGGCTGTCGTGCAGGACGACCGTCGAACTCTGGCCCGCGATGCCCGGGGCGTGCTCCTTCAGGACCTCGGAGCCGGTGTCGGACTGGGTGCCGGGCAGCGTGAAGTTGTCGGAGTACGTGCCGCCCCACGCGTTCTGCGCCACGTGCAGCCCGCCGAGCGCGGCCAGCCACGCCACGATCACCACCACGAAGTGGCGCGCGCACCATTCCCCGAGCGCCCGCATCGGCCCCTTGCGGGGTTCGCGGGGTCCCTTCTTGCCCATGTCCTGAGCTCCTCTACTCCCCGGCGCCCCGGGGCTCGGCCCCCGCCTGCTCGCGTGCGGACCGCAGCAGGTAGGGGACGCTGGTGACCATGACGCCCGGGGTGAACAGCAGCCGGGTCTTGAGCCGCAACGCGCTCTGGTTGTGCAGCAGTTGCTCCCACCAGCTGCCCATCACGTACTCCGGCACGAAGACCGTGACGACGTCCCGGGGGCTCTCGCGGTGGAGGGAGCGGACGTAGTCGATGACCGGGCGGGAGATCTCCCGGTACGGGGAGTCCAGGACGACCAGGGGCACGCCCATCTCGTGGGCCTCCCACTCCCGGCGCAGCGCCCGCGTCTCCTCGGGGTCGATCTGGACGGTGAGCGCCTCGACGCTCTCGGCGTGGATGGACCGCGCGTAGCCGACGGCCCGCAGCGTCGGCGCGTGGATCCTCGACACGAGCACCACGGCCCGGTTGTTCGACGGCGGCTCCGGGCGGGCGTACGGCAGGACCTCCAACTCCCGGGCCACCGTGTCGTAGTGGCGGCGCACGGCCTTCATGGCGAGGAAGAGCAGCGGCATCGCGATGACGACGATGTACGCGCCGTGCGTGAACTTGGTGATCAGCACGATGACCAGGACGATCCCGGTGAACGTCGCGCCGATGGCGTTGATCGCCTGCGAGCGGCGCATGCGCAGTCGCCGGGCTCTCTCGCCGGTCCGCGCAAGCTCCCGCTGCCAGTGCCGGACCATGCCGGCCTGGGAGAGGGTGAAGGAGACGAAGACGCCGACGATGTAGAGCTGGATGATCGCGGTCACCTTCGCGTCGAACACGATGATCAGCCCGATGGCGGCCAGGGCCAGCAGGACGATGCCGTTGGAGAAGACGAGCCGGTCGCCGCGGTGGTGCAACTGGCGCGGCAGATAGCGGTCCTGGGCCAGGATCGAGGCCAGCATCGGGAAGCCGTTGAAGGCGGTGTTGGCGGCCAGGATCAGGATCGCGGCGGTGGCCGCCTGCACGTAGTAGAAGAGCGGGGCGGCCCCGCCGAAGGAGGCCTTGGCGATCTGCGCGAGCGCGGTGGGCTCGGCGGCGCCGACGGGCAGGCCGAGTTCGGTCGGGTCGCCGGCGACGTGCACCCGGTAGACCATGGCGAGGACCGTGATGCCGGCGAACATCGACACCGACAGCAGCCCCATCATCGCCAGGGTGGTCGCGGCGTTGCGGGACTTGGGGCGGGTGAACGCGGGCACCCCGTTGCTGATCGCCTCCACGCCGGTCAGCGCGGTGCAGCCGGAGGCGAAGGCGCGCAGCGCGAGCAGCAGCACGGCGATGCCCGCGTAGTCGCCGGTGGCGTGCAGGGGGAGGTCGGCGGACTCGGCGCGGATGGTGGAGCCGGTGGCCATGCGGACGGCGGCGAACGCGAACATGAGATAGATGCCGAGCACGAACCCGTAGGTGGGGAACGCGAACGCCTTTCCCGACTCGCGCACGCCGCGCAGGTTCATCAGCGTCAGCAGGCAGACGAAACCCACGGACATGCCGACGGCGTGGTCGGCCAGGGTGGGTGCGGCCGAGGTGATGGCGGCGACCCCGGCCACGACGGAGACGGCGACGGTGAGCACGTAGTCCACCAGCAGCGCGCTGGCGGCGGTCAGCGCGGCGCCCTGCCCGAGGTTCTCGGAGCTGACGACGTACGCGCCGCCCCCGTTGGGGTACGCGTGGCAGGTCTGCCGGTACGAGGCCACCACCACGACCAGCAGCAGCACGATCGCCGCGGCGACGTACCAGGCGAGGTGCAGCAGGGCGATGCCGCCGAGCGCGAGGATCAGCAGGATCTCCTCGGTGGCGTACGCGACGGACGAGAGCGGGTCGCTGCAGAAGATCGGCAGGGCCAGGCGCTTGGGCAGCAGCGTCTGGCCCATCTGCGTCGTCCGCAGAGGGCGCCCCAGCACGAACCTCTTGCGCAGCGCGCTCACACTTCCGGAGCGTAAGTACGGCGCCTTGGCGCCACCTCCGCCACGCACCCGAATGGCGGCGCGTCGGGCGCGACCAGCGCGCCGGGGAGCGGGCCGGCGCGGCTGCGGTGGTTCGGCACCGCCGGACCACGCCGTGGTGGTTGCCCGCCGCCGCGGCGGGACTGCCCTGGGGACTCCGTCCCCAGACCCCAGCCGGGAGGTTTTGTGCGGCGCGGCTGTGGGGGTTCGGAGCTGCTGGGGCGTGCCGTGGTGGTTGCGGCCGTCGCGGCGGGGCGGTCTGGGGACTCCGGCGCCAGACGGGAAGTGCAGCAACGGGACGTACGCGACTGACGGCCAAACCCGTGGAACCTTTCCGGCGGGGCCGACGGGCCGGCACGCGCGGGCAGCACCGCCGGGCCGCCCGGCCCCCGCGGAGCGTCCGCGGGCACGGGATCCCAACGAGCACATAGGCCCGGTGGGCGGGCCGGGTCCCAGCAGACAGACATGCCGGGCGGACGCGGGAGGCCGACGAGCACGGAGGCCCAGCGGGCACCGGAGCCCGGCGGGCGTCGGGTGGTGACGCCCGCCGGGCAGATGGTGCCGATCCGGCGGATGGTGCCCATCCACCGGTCCGGATCAGATCCGGATCAGATCCGGTCGAGGATCTTCTTCAGCTGGGCGACCTCGGTCGACTGGGCCTTGATGATCTCTGCGGCGAGCTGCTTCGCGTCCGCGTTGCGGCCGGTGCGGCGCTCGTCCTCGGCCATCGCGATGGCGCCGTCGTGGTGCTCGACCATCAGGCGGGCGAAGGCGCGGTCGAAGGCGGCGCCCTTGGCGTCTTCGAGTTCGGCCATGTCGGCGTCGGACATCATCCCGGAGCCGGAGCCCATGTCGTGGCCGCTGCCGTGGTCGTGACCGGAGCCCGAGGACTCGGGCTTGCCCCAGTCCTTGAGCCACCCCTTCAGGGTCTGGATCTCGGGGTCCTGGGCGCCCTTGATCCGCTGGGCCAGGTCCTTGATCTCCTGGTCGGAGGCGCGTCCTTCGGCCAGTTCGGCCATCTCGACGGCCTGCTGGTGGTGGGGGATCATCCCCTGCGCGAAGGTCACGTCGGCGTCGTTGAAGGCGGGGCTCTCCGCAGGGGCGGAGGCGGACGCGGACGCGTCGTGGCCGTCGTGCGTGGAGCCGGAACCGGAGTCGGAGTCGCTGCCGCCGCAGGCGGCGAGGAGCAGGATCCCGGCGGAGACCGCGCCGACGGCGGCGATACGGGTACGTGTGAAGGCGTGCATGGGTGAGTTCACCTCGTGTGCTGTCTGAATGCTGCGGAAAGAACGGATTGCTGGACTGCTCGTTCGGCCGCGAGCGAGCGGGCGCGCGGAAGCGCACCGCGGCGGCCGGTCGGCCGTCGGTCTAGATCCGCAGCACGGACAGTTGGGCGAGGGTGGGTGTGGGCCCGCGCGGGGGCGGCGCGTTGGGCCGGCATACGGCGGTGAGGTCGGCAAGGCCCGTACGCGTACGCCAGGCCCGCCGCCGGGCCAGCAGTACCCGCCGCACGAGCGCGACCAGCAGCAGCGCCCCGAGCACGGCGACACAGACGGATGCGGGATCCATCCCGTGCCCCGGCATGTCGCCGACGGGCACGTGAGCATGATCGGCCACGGCTTCCGCCACGGCCGCGGCGACCCCATGCGCCATGTCCGGCGCGGGGCCGTCGGCATGCGAGGCGGCGACGCCGCCGCCGTGCCCACCGGACTCCTCGGGATGCCCGAGCGTATGCATCGCGAACACGGAGAACGCGAGCACGACGACGAACAGCAGGTGCCCCAGGACACCCACTGCCATCCGACTCCGCCGCACACTCACCTCACGACTGTAACCCGGGGCCGGGCCGTGGAGATCCGGAGACGGCGCCCCTGCCCCCGCCACCTGGGGGTCTGAGGGCTAAGCCCCGCAAGCTTCGCCACAACAGCGAGCAACCCCACAGGCCGGTCGGCGGGCGAGCTCACCAGCGCGGAGCGTGGAGACCAGTCGCAGCAGCCTCGGCACCGCGGGTTTTCAAGGATGGCGGGCAGGAACGCACAGACGGCTGACCAGCAGGTCGACTCCGCTCGCGCCGGGCGCCCGCTCGCCGTTCAGAGCCAGTCGCGGTGTTTGAAGATCAGGTACAGGCTGACGCAGACGACGGCCATGAGGAGGATGGCGAAGGGGTAGCCGAATGCCCAGTGGAGTTCGGGCATTGCGTCGAAGTTCATGCCGTAGATCGTGCCGACGAGGGTCGGGGCGAAGAGGATGGCGGCCCACGAGGAGATCTTCTTGATCTCCTCGTTCTGGGCGTGGCCCGCCTCGGCGAGCAGCTTCATCTCGGCGTTCTGCTGCTGGGTGACCAGGGTGCCGTTGACGGCGAGGATGTCGGCGAGCATCTGCCGGAAGCCGTCGACGCGCTCGACGACGGTCGTGGCGTGGTCGTCCACGTCGCGCAGATAGCGCTGGAGTTCCTCGTCCGTGCGGTACTTCTGGAACCCGGCCGACAGGTCCTGCAGCATGCGCCGCAGCGGCCGAGTGGCCCGCTGGAACTCCACGACCTCGCGGGACAGCTCGTAGATGCGGCGGGAGACCTTGGGGTCGCCGCCGAAGACCTCGGTCTCGATCTCGTCGATGTCGTTCTGCAGACCGGCGACGACCGGGGCGTAGCCGTCCACGACCGCATCCATGATCGCGTAGAGGACCGCCTCGGTGCCCAGGCGCAGCAGTTCGGGGTCCTGCTCCATGCGGTGGCGCACCGCGGCCAGGTCCGGGGCCTCGCTGTGGCGGACGGTGAGGACGAAGTCGGGGTTGACGAAGACGTGCAGCTCGCCGAAGTCGACCTCCTCGGTCTCGTCCCGGTAGCGGGCGGCGCGCAGTACGACGAACAGGGTGTCGCCGTAGCGCTCCAGCTTGGGGCGCTGGTGGGCGACGATGGCGTCCTCGACGGCGAGTTCGTGCAGCCCGAACACCTCGGCGGCGGCGAGCAGCTGCTCCTCGGACGGCCGGTACATGCCGATCCAGGCCATCGCGTCGGGCGCGTCGGGCAGCCGCTTGTACGCCTCGGCGAGGGTGGCGGGGGTGCTGACGCGGCGGCCGTCGCGGTAGACGGCCGCGTCCACGACGCTCGACTCGGGAGCGGGCGGCGGCGCGGGCTCCCTCGGGCCCGGCTCCAGCGCGTGCTCGGGGACCGGCTCCGTACGGCGGTGGGGCGCGGTGCGCTTGTACGGGCGGAGCGCGCGGGAACGCCAGTCGGACATGGACACGGGCGGGCCCCCTTCCAGGAGGAGGTACGGGCCGACCGGCCCGTTGGGGGGCCGGGGCTAACCGGGGCAGGGACTGGGAGGTCGACTGCCACCACCACTCATGGCGATCACCTCCCGTACGTCCCGCGCCGGTGCCGTGCCGCGCGCGTCCTGCCAGGGTAGCCCCGGGACGGGGGCGCTGCCGCCGGTGATTTCGGAGTCCTGGTTGCGCCGGGTTCGGCTCCCCCAGCTACCGCTGGGTGGTGCCCCCATCCGGGCTCCACCGTCGTGGTGACTCGCCGCGGCGGCGGCAGATTCCTGGGGGACTTCGTCCCCCAGACCCTCATTGCCCGGGCGGCACCCGCAGGGGTTGCCCGGGCGGCACCCGCAGGGGCAGTTGCCGACGGGGTCTGGGGACGCGTCCGCCAGGTTCCTGCCGCCGCGGCGAGCAACCGGAATGGCGTGGCCCCGGATAGGGGCACTCCCCCGGCTACCGCCGGGGGCACCCCCACTCAGCGGTAGCCGGGGGAGTCGAGCCGGCCGGAACCACGGCCCGTGTTGGCTCAACGAGCCCTTGCCGCAGGGGGATTCGGGCTGTGCTCAGAGGTCGAAGATCTCGCCCTCGGGGGGTGGCGGCCCGGCCGTGGGCACCGCTGGGATGCGTTCGTCCTCCAGCAGCTCGCGGATCTGCTGCCGCAACTCCGGGCTGTCCGTGTGCTGGTGGACCGAGACCGCGTGCTCCGCGGCGGCGCGGACGACCTCTTCCTCCTCACCGGAGATGGCCAGCGTGCAATGGCTCTCGCTGGGGAACCTGCGGCAGTCGGCGACTTTGCGTGTCATCACGACCTCCTGGAGTCGACTCCTCTACCAGGCTAAACCCGTACGAGACGCCGCGAATCTCCGTCCCCTGCCGTCCTCTGCCGTCCTCTGCCGTTCCCTGTCGTCCCCAGCCGTCACCCGCCGTCACCGCCGTGTCGAGCGGAGCAGCAGCAGGGCGATGTCGTCGGTGCGGTGGCTGGCGGTGTGGGCGCGGCGTACGAGCAGGTCCGCGAGGTTCTCCAGCGGCAGGATCCCGCCCTGCGACAGCTCGGTGGACACGTCGGCCACCGCCTTGTCGTAGTCCACGCCGGGCGACTCCACCAGCCCGTCGGTGTAGAGCGCGATGGTGGTGCCGGGCGGCAGCGGGGACTCGGCCTGCGGGTACTCGCCGTCCGGCGCCACCCCCAGCAGCAGCCCACCGGGCGTGGCCAGTTGGCGCACCTCGCCGTCGGGCATGCGCGCCAGCGGTGGCGGGTGCCCGGCGCTGGCCAGGCAGGCGACGCCGTGGCGCGGGTCCAGCCGCAGGCAGGCGCAGCTGGCGAACAGGCCGGGGTCGAGATCGGCCAGCAGCCGGTTGGTGCTGGCCAGGATCTGGCCCGGGTCGGGGTCGGAGGTTGCGAAGGCGTGCACGGCGGTGCGGATCTGCCCCATCAGCGCCGCCGCCGTCACGTTGTGCCCCTGCACGTCGCCGATCACGGCGGCCGCGGTATCGCTGCGCAGCCGGATCAGGTCGTAGAAGTCGCCGCCGATGTCCAGCCCTTCGGTGCCGGGCAGGTAGCGGGCGGCGGTCTCCAGGCCGGGTACGGCGGGCAGGGCCTGCGGCAGCAGCCCCTCCTGGAGGCCGTGGGCGAGCGCCAGCTTCACGTCGTAGAGCCGCGCCCGGTCCAGGGCCTGGGCNNGCGTGAAGGACAGGGTCGGGCTGTCGTCGTAGCGGGCGATCACGCCGGGTGGATAGCCGCGGTGCCCGACCACGCGCAGCCGCTTGCCCTGCACGGTCAGCATGGCGACGGCCTGGCCGCCGCACGCGGGCAGGATCTCGACCAGACCGGGGAGAGGCGCCGGACCACGATCCGCGCACGGCCGCCTGACCACGGACCTCACCGGACGGGGGTCGCCGAGGACCGAGGCAGGGCTCCGGCCCCACGGCCGCGCGACGCCACAGCCGCGTGACGGGTACACCCGCTCGCCCGGGCCTGGCCTCGACAGATGTGCTTCCGGACATTCCCGGGCGTAATCTCCCCATATGGACGGCGCGGACCGCCCGTCCGTCGGCTGGGACGACGGCCCGGGCGCTGCGGACGACGACGGCCGGGGCGAACCCAGCGGCCCGGATCCGGACGCCGGTCTGCCGACCGCCAACCTGCCGAACGCCGACCCGCCGGTTGCCGACTCGCTGGACAACGGCCCACCGAACGGCCCGCCGAACGCCCCGCCCCACCCCGAGCGCCCCGCAGCTCCCGCAGTACCCACCGGCCTGGAACGCGCCGCCGACGCGATGGACCGGGCGCTGTCCGCGCTCGGGGCACACGTCGGCGCGCTCTATGTACTCGACCCCGGCGAGGACGTGCTCGAACTCGCCGTCATGGTCGGGATGCCGCGCGAGTTCATCGGCCCCTGGGAGCGCGTGGCCCTCCCCGCGCCCATCCCCGTCGCGGTCGCGGTCCGCGACAACACGTTCGTGTGGGTGAACAGCGAGGAGGCGATGATGCGCCACCACCCGCGCATCGCCCTCGCCGCCCCGTACGACTTCGCCCTCGCCGCCGCCCCGGTCGTGGGCGGGGGCGTGGCGTACGGGGCGGTGTTCCTGCTGTGGCCCGGCGCGCGCCCCGCCCGCGTACCCCGCGAACTGGCCGACGGGGTGCGGGACCTCGTGGACGGCCTGGCCGTCGAGCTGGAGCGGGCCGCCGCCGAGGGCCACCCGCTGCACCCGCTGCCGTCCGGGCGCGGCTCCGAGCCGCTGATTCGCAACGCGGCGAGCCCCTCCCCAGGCACCCCGGACGCCACCGAGCGGATGGTGGAGCGGCTGCCGGAGGGCATCCTCGCGCTGGACATCCACGGC
>NZ_LIQY01000135.1 GCF_001418495.1 Streptomyces pathocidini
GGACACGGCGCCCGCGCCCGGCGCCTCGGATCCGGCGGTCGATCCGGCGGCTCTCGCCCCGGCCGCGTCCGCCGTGTCCGGCCCCGCCACCTGGCGGCCGGACGGCGACAGCACCCAGGCTCGCAGGTCGAGGTCGCTGCCGAGCAGGTCGAGCACGACCTCGGGGCCGCCGCCCGCGGGGCCGGAGGTCATGAGCCGCCGGTGGCGGTCCACCACCGCGGCCAGGTCGCCGGCCCGCTCGCCGGACACCTGCCGCACCACGTACTCGGTGATCACCGCGAAGGCGACGTCCTCGCTCACCGCGAACAGCGGCAGCCGGTTGCGGGCGCAGGCCGCCACCAGATCGGCCGGAATCGATCCCAGCTCCGCCTCGCCCGCCGCGAGCCCCGCGACCCCGGCCTGGGCCAGGATCCGTACGAAACGCTCGGAGTCGCTCGGCTCGCGCCGCCACGCCAGACCGCTCAGCACCAGCTCACCGCCGGACAGATAGCGGCTCGGGTCACGCAGATCGGTGGTCATCACGCCGCGCACGGTGCGGTCCAGCTCGTCCTCGCCGCCGAGGAGGCGCAGACCAAGCGTCTCGGTCTCCAGGAGTGCGCGCAGCCGCATCTCGTCGCCCCGCCGATCTGTTGCCAGTGGAATACCGCGAGGTTGCAGGTCCTCGTCTTTCGTTCGAATCTACAAGACCTGAGGCCTGGCCAGCCAATCGCTTCATGGTTTCGGTGACTGCACCCGGGCGGGCGCCCCTCGGTGTACTGACTTCACGGCGCGTTAACAGGACATGAACGAACCGGCGGGTATCGGCCACCACCCTGGCCCTGAGCCGGTTTCCGCACCATTTTCCCAGATCACCCTGCCTCCAGATCACCGCAGAAGACCGAGAAGAGAGCCACTCATGGACTTCCTTCGCCCCGCCAGCTGGGAGGAGGCGCTCGCCGCGAAGGCCGAGCACCCCACGGCTGTGCCCATCGCGGGTGGCACCGACGTGATGGTCGAGATCAACTTCGACCACCGGCGGCCCGAGTACCTGCTTGACCTGAACCGCGTCGCCGAGCTGCGGGAGTGGGAGGTCGGCGAGGAGAACGTCCGGCTCGGGGCCTCCGTGCCATACACCCTGATCATGGAGAACCTGCGCGCCGAGCTGCCGGGTCTCGCCCTGGCCTCGCACACCGTGGCCTCCCCGCAGATCCGCAACCGCGGCGGCGTCGGCGGCAACCTCGGCACCGCGTCCCCGGCCGGGGACGCGCACCCCGCGCTGCTGGCCGCGGGCGCCGAGGTCGAGGTCGCGTCCGTGCGCGGCACCCGGTTCATCCCGATCGACGACTTCTACACCGGGGTGAAGCGCAACGCGCTCGCCGCCGACGAGCTGATCCGGGCCGTGCACATCAAGAAGGCCGCAGGGCCGCAGCAGTTCTCGAAGGTCGGCACTCGCAACGCGATGGTCATCGCTGTGTGCGCCTTCGGCCTCGCCCTGCACCCGGACACCAGGACGGTCCGCACCGGCATCGGTTCGGCCGCGCCCACGCCCGTACGCGCCCGGGAGGCCGAGGAGTTCCTCGCGGCGGCGCTCGAAGAGGGCGGGTTCTGGGAGAGCGGCAGGACCGTTCCGCCGTCGGTGGCGCGGCAGTTCGCCGAGCTGGCCGCCGGGGCCTGCAATCCGATCGACGACGTACGGGGCAGCGCGAAGTACCGGCGCCACGCGGTCACCGTCATGGCGCGCCGCACACTCGGCTGGACCTGGGACGAGTACCGCGGCTTCGGCCGCGCCACTGAGGGGAACGAACGATGCGCGTGAACTTCACGGTCAACGGCCGTCCGCACGAGGCCGATGACGTATGGGAGGGCGAGTCCCTGCTGTACGTGCTGCGCGAGCGTCTGGGGCTGCCCGGTTCGAAGAACGCCTGCGAGCAGGGCGAGTGCGGTTCGTGCACGGTGCGACTCGACGGTGTGCCGGTCTGCTCCTGCCTGGTGGCGGCCGGACAGGTCGAGGGCCGGGAGGTCGTCACGGTCGAGGGCCTGGCCGACTATGCCAAGCAGCGCGCGGAGAGCGGCGGTTGCGCCTCCGGCGCCTGCGGCAACGGCGGTACGAGCGTGGGCGACGCCCAGCGCTGGCAGGCCGAGCCCGCCGGGACCGACTCGCAGACCGGCGAGCAGGGCGAACTCGCCCCCATCCAGCAGGCGTTCATCGACGCGGGCGCCGTGCAGTGCGGCTTTTGCACCCCGGGCCTGCTGGTCGCCGCCGACGAGCTGCTGGAGCGCAACGCCGAGCCGACCGACGCCGACATCCGCGAGGCCCTGTCGGGCAACCTGTGCCGCTGCACGGGCTACGAGAAGATCCTCGACGCGGTGCGCCTCGCGGCCGCCCGCGGCGAGGCCGCCACGGCCGGACAGGGGGCCTGACCATGGGCGACGTCACCCGTACACCCACCAACCTCACCCAGGGCAGCCAGACCAGGGGCGGCATCGGCGAGTCCACCCTGCGCCCCGACGGCACGCTGAAGGCCACCGGCGAGTTCGCGTACTCCTCCGACCTCTGGCACGAGGACATGCTGTGGGGCCACACCCTCCGCAGCCCTTACGCGCACGCCGAGATCCGCTCCATTGACATCTCCGAGGCCCTCCAACAGGCCGGTGTCTACGCGGTGTTGACCTACGAGGACCTGCCGACCGAGGTGAAGAACTACGGTCTGGAGATCCAGGACACCCCGGTGCTGGCCCATGGCCGAGTCCGCCACCACGGCGAGCCGGTGGCGCTGGTCGCCGCCGACCACCCGGAGACCGCCCGCCGTGCGGCCGCCAAGATCAAGGTCGAGTACGCCGAACTCCCCGTCGTCACCGACGAGGCCTCCGCGACCGCCCCGGACGCCCCGCTGCTGCACCCCGGCCGCGACGATCACCATTCGGGCCACGTCACGCATCCGAACATCGTGCACCGCCAGCCCATCGTCCGCGGCGACGCCGAGGCCGCGCGGACCCGCGCGGACGTGATCGTCAGCGGCGAGTACGAGGTCGGCATGCAGGACCAGGCCTTCCTCGGCCCCGAGTCCGGCCTGGCCGTGCCCGCCGAGGACGGCGGCGTCGACCTCTACATCGCCACCCAGTGGCTGCACTCCGACCTCCGCCAGATCGCCCCCGTCCTCGGCCTGCCCGAGGAGAAGGTGCGCATGACACTCTCCGGCGTCGGCGGCGCCTTCGGCGGCCGCGAGGACCTGTCGATGCAGATCCACGCCTGCCTGCTGGCGCTGCGCACCGGCAAGCCGGTGAAGATGGTCTACAACCGGTTCGAGTCCTTCTTCGGACACGTCCACCGCCACCCGGCCAAGCTCTGGTACGAGCACGGCGCCACCCGCGACGGCAAGCTCACCCACATGAAGTGCCGGATCGTGCTGGACGGCGGCGCCTACGCCTCCGCCTCCCCGGCCGTCGTCGGCAACGCCTCGTCGCTGAGCGTGGGCCCGTACGTCATCGACGACGTCGAGATCGAGGCCATCGCCCTCTACACCAACAACCCGCCCTGCGGCGCCATGCGCGGCTTCGGCGCGGTCCAGGCCTGCTTCGCCTACGAGGCCCAAATGGACCGTCTCGCGGCCGAGTTGGACCTGGACCCGGTCGAGTTCCGGCAGCTCAACGCCATGTCGCAGGGCACGGTCATGCCCACAGGGCAGCCCGTGGACTCCCCGGCCCCGGTCGCCGAACTGCTGCGCCGCGTCAAGGCGATGCCGCTGCCGCCGCAGAAGCAGTGGGAGAGCGCCGGCGAGTCCGCCGACGTGCGCGCCCTGCCCGGCGGCCTGTCCAACACCACGCACGGCGAGGGCGTCGTACGCGGTGTGGGCTACGCGGTCGGCATCAAGAACGTCGGCTTCTCCGAGGGCTTCGACGACTACTCCACCGCCCGCGTCCGGCTGGAGGTGGTCAACGGTGAGCCGGTGGCGACCGTGCACACGGCGATGGCGGAGGTCGGCCAGGGCGGTGTCACCGTGCACGCCCAGATCGCCCGCACCGAGCTCGGCGTCACCCAGGTCACCATCAACCCCGCCGACACCCAGGTCGGTTCGGCCGGCTCGACCTCGGCCTCCCGCCAGACCTATGTCACCGGCGGCGCGGTGAAGAACTCCTGCGAGGCCGTACGCGAGAAGGTGCTGGAGATCGGCCGCCGCAAGTTCTCCACGTACCACCCCGCCTGGGCCACGGCCGAACTCCTCCTGGAGGGCGGCAAGGTCGTCACCGACGGCGGCGAGGTCCTCGCGGACCTGGTGGACGTGCTGGAGGACGCGGCCATCGACCTCGAACTGGAGTGGCGCCACCGTCCCACCGAGCCGTTCGACCTGCACACCGGGCAGGGCCAGGGCCACGTCCAGTACTCCTTCGCGGCCCACCGCGCCGTCGTCGAGGTCGACACCGAACTCGGCCTGGTCAAGGTCATCGAACTGGCCTGCGCGCAGGACGTCGGCAAGGCCCTCAACCCGCTGTCCGTGGTCGGCCAGATCCAGGGCGGTACGACCCAGGGCCTGGGGCTCGCGGTCATGGAGGAGATCGTCGTGGACCCCAAGACCTCCCGGGTCCGCAACCCCTCCTTCACCGACTACCTGATCCCCACCATCCTCGACACCCCGACCATCCCGGTCGATGTGCTCGAACTCGCCGACGACCACGCCCCGTACGGGCTGCGCGGCATCGGCGAGGCGCCCACCCTGTCCTCCACCCCGGCCGTCGTGGCGGCGATCCGCCAGGCCACCGGGCTGGCCCTCGCGCGCGTACCGGTACGCCCCGAGCACATCACCGGGACCTGAACCGTGCCCTGAACCGTGACCCGCGTGACCCCGTAAAAGCCCTCCGGGCGGTGCGGATGGTGTCCTGTCCGTCCCTCCCGCACCGCCCGGAGCCAACGATCGCCCCGCTCGCGGTCATCCCCGTTCGTCTCGGGCCGTTCCCCGGGTCGTGCAGCCCATCACCATCCCAAATCCCGCAGTCTGCGCCCCGTGCGCGCGGGTGTCCCTATGAACCTTGGGAGAACAGGCACCATGACCCAATCGTCAGTAGAGCCGCGGACCGCGGCGGAGGACGCGGGCCGAGGCTCGCGCCAGCCCGCCGGCCGGTCCTGGCTCGACCGGTACTTCCACATCTCCGATCGCGGATCCACGGTCGCGCGGGAGGTGCGCGGCGGCATCACCACCTTCATGGCGATGGCGTACATCCTCCTGCTCAACCCGCTGCTGCTGTCCGGCCCCGACGCGGACGGCAACAAGCTCTCCAGCGCCGGACTGATCACCGCCACGGCGCTTGCGGCGGCGGTCTCCACCCTCCTCATGGGCTTCATCGGCAAGGTGCCGCTGGCCCTGGCCGCCGGGCTCAGCGTCTCCGGCGTGCTGGCCACGCAGGTGGCCCCCCACATGACCTGGCCGCAGGCCATGGGCATGTGCGTGATCTACGGTCTGGTGATCGTGCTGCTGGTGGTGACCGGGCTGCGCGAGGTCATCATGAACGCGATCCCGCTCGCGCTGAAGCACGGCATAACCATCGGCATCGGCATGTTCATCGCGCTGATCGGCCTGGTCAACGCGGGCTTCGTCGGCAAGGGCGACCCGAAGGGCTCGGCCCCGGTCGCGCTCGGCGCCGGCGGCCAGCTGACCGGCTGGCCGGTCCTGGTCTTCGCGGTCACCCTGCTGCTGATCTTCATGCTGCAGGCCCGGAACATCCCCGGCGCCATCCTCATCGGCATCGTCGCCGGCACCGCCCTCGCGATGGTCGTCGAGGCCGTGTCCGGGCTCGGCGCCAAGGGCTGGGGCCTGACCGTGCCGGCGCTGCCCGACAGCGCGGTCTCGACGCCCGACTTCGGGCTGTTCGGCCATGTCGAGTTCGGCGGCTGGGGCGAGCTCGGTGCGATGAGCGTCGGCATGATCGTCTTCACGCTGGTGCTGGCCGGGTTCTTCGACGCGATGGCCACCATCATCGGCGTCGGTACCGAGGCCGGGCTCGCCGACAGCCGCGGCCGGATGCCGGGCCTGAGCAAGGCGCTGTTCATCGACGGCGCGGGCGGCGCGATCGGCGGTGTGTCCGGCTCCTCGGGCCAGACCGTCTTCATCGAGTCGGCCACCGGCGTCGGCGAGGGCGCCCGCACGGGCCTGTCGAGCGTCGTCACGGGCCTGCTCTTCGCCGGCGGGCTGTTCTTCACCCCGCTCGCGCAGATCGTGCCCGGTCAGGTCGCGGCGGCGGCCCTGGTCGTCATCGGCGCGATGATGATGATGAACGCCCGCCACGTGGACTGGGGCGACCGCGCGGTCGCCATCCCGGTCTTCCTGACGGTGGCCCTGATGCCGTTCACCTACTCCATCACCGCCGGAGTCGGCGCGGGCGTCATCTCCTTCACCGCCATCAAGACCGCACAGGGCAAGTGGCGCGAGCCGGGGGCGTTCATGTGGGCGCTGACGGCCGTGTTCCTCGTCTACTTCGCCCTCAGCCCCATCGAGCACTGGCTCGGCGCCAAGTAGCGCGGACCGTGCCCTTCACGTATCCGTAAAGGAGAGGTGATCGCCATGCTGGACATCGCCGAGGAACTCAGCCGGTGGTGCGCGCAGGGCCGCGACTTCGCGGTGGCCACGGTCGTGGCCGTCAGCGGCAGCGCGCCCCGCCGGCCCGGCGCGGCCCTCGCCGTCGACGCCGACGGCACGGCGATCGGCTCCGTCTCCGGCGGCTGCGTGGAGGGCGCGGTGTACGAACTGTGCCAACAGGCCCTGGAAACAGGGGAGTCGGCACGCGAACGCTTCGGCTACAGCGACGAGGACACGTTCGCCGTCGGCCTGACGTGTGGCGGCGTCATCGACATCCTGGTGACGCCGGTACGCGCTCGGGGAGCGGGCCGGGACACCCTCGGCACCGCGTTGGCCACCGCCGCGAGAGGGGAGGCGGCGGCGGTCGCGCGGATCGTCGAGGGCCCGGCCGGACTCCTGGGCAACGCCCTGTTCGTACGGCCCGACGGCACGTACGAGGGGACGCTCGGCGGCCACCCCGAGCTGGACCGCACGGCGGCGGGCGAGGCGGTCGCGCTGCTGGACGCGGGGCGCACGGGCACGGTGGAGATCGGCGCGGACGGCAGCCGCTGCGGGCAGCCGCTGGTCCTGCTGGTCGAGTCCTCGGTACCGCCGCCCCGGATGATCGTCTTCGGGGCGATCGACTTCGCCGCGGCGCTGGTGCGGGCCGGCAAGTTCCTCGGCCACCGCGTCACGGTCTGCGACGCGCGGCCCGTCTTCGCCACGGCCGCCCGCTTCCCCGAGGCGGACGAGATCGTGGTGGACTGGCCGCACCGCTACCTGGACGCGCAGCAGGCCGAGGGCCTGCTGGACACCCGTACGGTGCTGTGCGTCCTCACCCATGACGCGAAGTTCGACGTGCCGCTGCTGGTGCGGGCGCTGAAACTGCCGGTCGCCTACGTCGGTGCGATGGGGTCGCGGCGTACGCACCTCGACCGGCTCGACCGGCTGCGCGCGGCGGGCACCACCGAGCTCGAACTGGCCCGCCTGCACAGCCCCATCGGCCTGGACCTGGGCGCCCGCACCCCCGAGGAGACGGCCCTGTCCATCGCCGCCGAGATCATCGCCTCCCGCCGCGGCGGCACGGGCGCCCCCCTGACGGGCGCCCACACCCCGATCCACCACGACGGGGCGGGTCCGATGGCGGGGCGGATCGACTCGGTGGCGTAGCTTCCAGCCCGCCCGGCGCCCGAGGGGGCGCAGCCCCCGGTTTCAGGGTGGGGGGACTCCCACAGCCGTGCCGGACCGTTGAGCGCGGCGCTGAAGACGAGCGTCAGACCTTCCCCGGGAAGGCGTACGCAGGTGTACGCAGGCGGCCTGTACGACCGGCTGTTCGTGCACGCGGCGGGAGCACGCGCCGGCCAGGCGGCCCCATGGCTCATCCTGACATTACGTCAGGACCATACGGGCAGCGCGCCACCCACAAGAACCCTCTGTTCCCGGTCCTCTGACGAAGCGTGACTTCGCCAGCCGGACCGGGAACAAGCGTGCGCGCCCACGACCAACGGCTGGATTCGAGTCATCCTTCGGCGAGTTGAAAGGTTCCTTTTCCCACTGCCCCCGCCCACGGTGGGAACGAGAAGGTCTCCTCAAGGCCGGTCAACAGGCCCGTCCCAAAAGGACATCGAGCCGGAACCGGAGCGCCGCGGATCGCCGTCGCTCGTGCGGTCCTGCCCCGCCCCCGGATCCTGCTCCTCGACGAGCCCACGGCCCACCTGCCCGCCGGCGAGGGGGCGCCGGCGAGGGAGCGTTGGCCGAAACCCTGCGCAACCTCCGCGGCGAATGCGCCCTCCTCGTCATCGCGTACCGGAGATCGATCGCGTATCGGAGATCGACAGTCCGGGCTGCGGACACCGCCGTCGTACTCGCCGGCGGGGCGGCCCGGGCCGCTGGGACCCATGACCGACTCCACTCACCGAATCCGAAGCAAGTCCCTTTTCGCGAGAAGGACTGACACGATGTCCCGGATGACGAGGCGCAGCGCCCTCGCACTGACCGCGGCGGCCGGAGTGGCCGCCACCACCTCGACGGGAGTCGCCCGTGCCGCGACGCCCTCGACAGGGGCTCCTGCCGCGACGGACGGCCGGCCGACCGACCGGAAATCGGCCAAGGCGCCGCGTTCCCTTCAGGAGATCACCGATGCCTGGGGCCGCTGGATGGCCCAGTCGCAGTTTCCCCAGTCGGGCGGCTGCCGCTGGACCGAGTCCACGGACTACGGGCGGAAGAGCGAACTCCGCAACTACCACCGGCACCAGGTCGCCACGGATTACACCGGCATCGCCTACGACGCCGGTGCCCCTTCCCCGGTGCCGGGTGAAGTGACCTCCGTGGTGACGAACTACCGCAACGGCACCGACCTGGAGCAAATGGTCACGTACCGGCAGGGTCTGACCACGCAACAGACCTTCCGGATATCCGTGACCGAATCGCTGTCGATCGGTGTCACGACGACAGTCGAGGCGACCATACCGGCGGTCGCCAGCGTCGGTAGCTCGACCACGATTCAGACCAACCTCTCCGCCACCCAGGAGTTCACCCACAGCACCTCGCAGAACTGGAACGTGGACCTCCCTCTGCGGATCCCGCCCCTGTCCATGGTCGAGGCCGCCCTGGTGGTGGGCACGCAGCAGTACGACATCGACTGGACGGCCCGCGTCGCACTGACGGGCCGCGTCGCCGTCTGGTTCAACAACAAGGTCGACCTCAACCACGACGGCGACCTGCACTGGCTGTGGTTCCCCCAGATCCAGGACGTGTTCAACGCCGTCCGGGCGAACGGACTCATCGACCTCCACGGCTACGAGATCTTCGATGGCGGAGTCAACGCCCGGGCCGCCGGGACGTTCTCGGGCGGCCAGGGGGTCTCCATCAGCGTGAACACCGAGCAGACCCCGCTCAAGCGCGGCGCGGCCGCGGCCGTCACCCGCCGAATCCCACTCCGCACCGACGGCACCCCAGCCGCCGTCCCCGCCAACTGACATCGCTGTTCGATGTGAGAAGACCGCCGCTTCCTGCGAAGCGGCGGTCGGACTCATGTCCCTCCTGCCGTGGGCAGGATCAAAGTGGCGCGGTGAAGGGGACAAGCTCTCTCGAGCGCCCCCTTCACCGCGCCTACTTCGGGGCCGAATCAGCAGGATTGGCCCCTTGGGATGGTGCGGCTGAGCCGTACCGTCCTGGTTCTCAGCCGTTCACCGGCTTCCACAGGGCGAGGCTGTTGATCCAGTTGGGGTCACCGTTGCCCTGGTAGCTCTGCACGCACTCGTACGTGGTCCCGTTGTAAGTGACCCGGTCGCCCTTCGCGTACTTCAGCTTGGAGTCCCACACCGGCAGGGAAGAGTCCGGCGTGGTGGGGCCGTCGTGGTCATGGACGTGGGTGGTCGGGGGCTCGACGCGGGTGGTCGGGGGCTCGGTGGCCGTGTCATTACCCGTGCCCTGCTGGCCGGGCGAGGTGGGCGGCTCCTGGTTCCCGTTGCCGCCCTTGATGTTGATGTCGTCCACGTTGTAGAAGGCGGTGCGCGGGTTGGTGTCGCTGATGCTCCACTTGGCGAGGATCACGTGATAGCCGGTGTGGTCCTTGGGCAGCTGGAGCCGGTGCAGGCCGGCCGCAGGGGGCTGACCGTGTCCGTCGATCCTCAGCAGGGGCTCCTTCTCGAAGGAGTCGCGGGTGAGGGGCTTGCTCTGGTCCCAGCCGTTCTTGGTGATGTAGTAGTCGAAGCCGGCCGTCTTGTGGGGGGCCGTGAAGCACCAGCCGACCGTCACGGTCTGACCGAGCTGGAAGTCCTGCTTCGCCCACATCGTCGGCGTCTGCTCGTTCAGGCGCTCGTCGCCCTTGATGTCCTTCCCAGCTGTGGCGATCTTGCCGTCCAGTTTCCGGCTGTCGAAGTCGTCCGCCAGCGCTTCGAAAGACTGCCGGTCGCCGGTGGCAGCCGCGTACCCCTTCTGGATGTTCTGCTGCATGTTCTGGCGCGAGCTGAGGTCACCGCCGGCCGTGCTTCCCGCGGCACACGCCGAAGAGTCCGGAGTGACAAAGCCGTGGGCGTAGGCGCTGGTCGTGCCCGTGAAAAGGGAGACCGCCGCAGCGGTGACAGCCGTGGCGCCGATCACGATGCGCTTGGTGCTCATTCTTGTTCCTCACAGAAGTAGATCCGCGCACCTGGGAGTTCCTCGGTGGCACCATCCACGCTATGTGCGTCTGGAGAAGGCATCGGGCGTCGGAAGTCATGCTCAGGAAGGCGCCAAAGTTAGGTGCGCCATGTGTCGAAAGTTAGGCGTGGCTTCAGACGACGCACCGGGAGGTGAGAGCCGGGGTGCCCGGCGCTCGCCCAGCCCGCCCGTCGACCGCTCACAGCCAGTCGCGCCGTTTGAAGACGAAGTAGAGGCTGATGCAGACGACGGCCATGAGGAGGATGGCGAAGGGGTAGCCGAATGCCCAGTGGAGTTCGGGCATTTCGTCGAAGTTCATGCCGTAGATCGTGCCGACGAGGGTCGGGGCGAAGAGGATGGCGGCCCAGGAGGAGATCTTCTTGATCTCCTCGTTCTGCTCGAAGCCCGCCTCCGCCAGGGCGCGCATCTCGGCGTTCTGCTGCTGGGTGACCAGCGTGGCGTTGACGGTCAGGATGTCGGCCAGGGCCTGGCGGGAGGCGTCCACCCGCTCGCTGGTGTGCGTGACGTGGTCGGCCACGTCGCGCAGATAGCGCTGGAGCTCCTCGTCCGTGCGGTACTTGGCGAAGCCCGCCATCAGCCCGTTGAGCATGCCCACCATGGGCCGGGCGGCGCGTTGGAACTCCACGATCTCGCGGGCGAGTTCGTAGATGCGGCGCGAGACCTCGGGGTTGCCGAGGAAGACCTCGGCCTCGATCTCCTCGATGTCGTTGTGGACGCCCGCGACCACGGGCGCGTACCCGTCGACCACCGCGTCCAGGATCGCGTACAGCACCGCCTCCGGGCCCAGGCTCAGCAGTTCCGGGCTCTCTTCCATGCGGTGGCGGACCGCGGAGAGGTCGGGGGCGGCGCCGTGCCGGACGGTGATGACGAAGTCCGGGCCGACGAACACGTGCAGCTCGCCGAACTCGATGTCCTCCGGGGCGTCGAGATAGCGCGCGGCGCGCAGCACCACGAAGAGCGTCTCGCCGTAGCGCTCCAGCTTCGGGCGCTGGTGCGCCTCCAAGGCGTCCTCGACCGCCAGCGGGTGCAGGTCGAACTCCTCCGCGAGCGCGATGACCTCCTCCTCGGTCGGCCGGTGCAGCCCGATCCAGGCCATGCCGCCGCGCAGTTCCCGCAGCTCGTGCAGGGTCTCGGGGAGCGTGGCCGGGGTACCGACGCGGACGCCGTCCCGGTAGAGCGCGGCGTGCACGATGCTGCCGTCGTCCGGGCCGACAGGCGGTGCGGCGAGGGCGGCAGGGCTCGGTTGCGCGGGCTCGGCCGCCGGGGGTGCGGCGGATTTCACGGGGCGTGGGCGCTTCGACGCGGAGCGCAGCCAGGCGGCCCTGCGGCCGGGGAGCCGGGGGCGGCGGACACGGCGCTCGGTCATGGCTCCTGCCTGGTGGCCTCGTACGCGATCCCTCGCAGGATATACGGCGCGAAAGGTACGTGCGGGGGCGGCGCAGAGGCCTCACAGGTACGGGCGGAGGGCGGAGACGAGGCCTCGCTGGTACGTGCGAGGGCGGAGACGACGACCGGAGAAGCGCGGGCCCGTGCCCGCCCGGCGGAGGCCCCGGCGGCAGCCGCCCCGGTCGCCGCACCTGTCGCCGGGGCGGGCCCCGTCGCCTCCGCCGGATCCGCGCTTCCCCGGTCGGCGCCGCACAATGGAAGGAAGGGGAAGCCCCTCGCGGAAGGCGACGACCAGCCATGGCCTACATCGTCGTGAGCGCGCTCAGCCACACCGGGCTCCAGCGTGACCGCAACGAGGACAGCCTCGTCGTCGGGCCGTGGACCCTGTGCAGCACCGTCACCGAGAGCCCGCAGACCCTGCTGTTCCCGCTCGGCACCCCGCTCGTCGTCGCGGTCGCCGACGGCCTCGGCGGGCACCCCGCAGGCGAGGTGGCCAGCGCGATGGTGGTCCGCAGGCTCTCGCGGATCGGCCCCGACCTGGACAGCGAGGAGGCCGTACGGGACGCCCTGGAGGGCTGCAACCGCGCGGTCTACGCGGCCGCCGACGACGACCCCGACCTGATCATGATGGGCACCACGGTCGCGGGCGTCGTCGTCACCGAGGCGTCGGTGCTCACGTTCAACGTCGGCGACAGCCGGGTGTACGCGATGGACGGCGCCGCGGACGAGGGCGGGGCCGCGGCCGGAGGCGACGGCGAGAATCCGGCGGGCGAGGGCGGGGCCCTGCGGGAGCTCAGCGTGGACGACAACCCGCCGCTCGCGCCCGGGCAGCGCACCACCGCCGTCGTCACCCAGACCCTCGGCGGCACCCCCGACTTCACCCCCGTCGAACCGCACGTCTCCAGCGCCCCGCTGGCCGCCGGAACCCGCCACCTGGTCTGCACGGACGGCCTGACCGACCCCGTACCGGACGACGCGCTCGGCGACGTCCTGCGCGAACATGCCGACGGCCGGGCGGCGTTCGAGATGTGGAAGTCCGCGATGGACGCGGGCGGTCCGGACAACATCACGCTGGCGGTCATCCGCATCGGCGAGTAGTCCGCGTCGGCGGGTAGAGCGGATCAGTGAGTAAAGCGCCATCCCCCGGCTGCTCGGTCTCCCGGCGGCTCAGCCTTCGGTTACTCGGTGCGCTCCTTCTTCCCAGGGGATGCCGCGGCCTTCCCCAGGGACTCCGTGGCCGCGCCCACCGCCACGCCCAAGGTCAGCAGGGCGACGCTCGCGTAGGTCTCGTAGCCGTCCAGGAAGGGGATCCTGTGGACCAGGGCCCAGATGCGGAACCAGCCGTCGGTGAACTCGTAGGCGAGGCCGCCGATGCCCTGGGAGATCAGGACGAAGCACAGGACGCCGAGCAGAGTCTTCATGGTGCGAGCGTAGAAACCGCAGGTCGGCGGCGGTATCGGTCGTCGGGATCCGGCGGTCCGACCAAAGTCTCGACCTGCGCGGGGGCTGTCGTTCCGAAGTCGGTGATGCGGGCCCGCGCGTACCGCCCCGGGCCGGGGGCGACGTAGATTCGTCGATTATGCGCCGTACGCCCCGCGACTGGTTCGCGGACATCAGCCTGTTCCTGTTCGCGGCAGGATTCTCCGTGCTCGCCTCCGAGTCGGTGGTGCACGAACTGGACCTGTCGCGCGCGGAGCTGATCGCCGACCAGAGCGCGGGCGCGCTGGCCTGCGCGGCCCTGTTCCTACGGAGGCGGTGGCCGGTCCAGCTGGCCGTCGTGCTGCTGTTGACCGGGGCGCTCTCGCACTACGTGACCGGGCCGATCATGGTCGCCCTGTTTACCGTCGCCGCCCTGCGCCCACCGCGTACGACGGGCTGGGTCGCGATGCTCGCGTTCGCGCCCCTGCCGGTGTTCCTCGCGGGCGGGCCGGATCCGGACCAGCCGGCCACCGGAGCGGCCCTCACCTATTTCGCGCTCATCGCCGGAACGATCGGCTGGGGGCTGTTCATCCGGTCCCGGCGGCAGGTCATCGCCTCGCTGCGGGAGCGCGCCGAGCGGGCCGAGGAGGAGGCGCAGCGACGGACGCGGGAGGAGATCGCCCGGGAGATGCACGACGTGCTGGCGCACCGGCTGCCCACAGCGTGGCGGACTGTTGCCCACCGCAACCCGGTGGTAGCCGGTTGGTGTTATGGCATCAGGCCTGCTCGGCGGGCTGTTACGACCGCCTCCAGGCGGGTGTGGGCGCCGAGTTTGCGCATGGCCGAGCGGAGGTAGCCCTTGACGGTTTCCGGGCGTATGCCGAGGCGGTCCGCCGCCGCGGCGTTGGTGGCGCCCAGCGCAACGCAGGTCAGCACGTCCAGCTCGCGCGGTGCGAGGCGAGGGCGGCCGGAGCGCCCCTCCGGCGCCCGCCTCGCCGCGCCCAAACCCCGGCCCGCCGCTCCTGCCGCACC
>NZ_LIQY01000136.1 GCF_001418495.1 Streptomyces pathocidini
CCCTTGAGGGGGCGGGCGACGGCGAGGCCGGCCAGCACCGTGTAGAAGCAGGCGCCGCTGACCAGCTGCCAGCTGCCGAAGCCGGTCACGACCGCGTCGACGAGCAGGAGCGCGGTGGCGGCCGCGGCCAGCAGGACGGGCGCGTACGCGAAGCCGGCGGTCTTCCCGCCGGTGCTCTTCCCGCGCGGGGTACCGGTGGCGATGGCCTCGGCGAGCGGGCCCGAGTCGGTGAGGTCGTACAGCGCCCGCGCCGCGCGGTCGGTGCGCTGCGCCTTGCGCGTGAGCGAGCGGAGCACGCGGCCCGCCGTGGTGTAGCAGGCGGCGAGCGCGCAGCCGATGAGCAGGGCGTAGAAGACGATACGGGGCGTGGTGACGGCCGTGAGGACGGCGATCATCGCCCAGCGCTCACCGATCGGCAGGACGATCATGCGGCGGGCCCAGACAGTCCAGCCGACGCTGTCCAGCCGGTCCGAAAGGGCCGCCGTGGGGCTGGTGTTGGCGGTGGCGTCGTGGTTGGCCTCGTTGAAGGAGAAGTCCACGACGTGGCGGCAGGTCTGGAGGACCATCGCGCCGAGGGCCAGCGCCCAGACGTCGTCGCCACCGCGGGCCGCACCGAGCGCGAGGCCCGCGTAGTACGCGTACTCCTTGGCGCGGTCGAAGGTGGCGTCGAGCCAGGCGCCCATCGTGGAGTACTGCAGCGAGTAGCGGGCCAACTGGCCGTCGGTGCAGTCCAGCACGAAGGAGAAGAGCAGGAGGACGCCGGCCGCGAGGTAGCCGGGGCGCGTGCCGGTGGCGGCGCAGCCCGCGGCGATCAGGGCCGTGAGGAGGGAGGCGGTGGTGACCTGGTTGGGGGTGAGGCCTCTGCGGGCGCACCAGCGGGCGAGGTAGCGGGAGTAGGGGCTGACGCAGAAGGTGGTGAAGAAGCCGTCTCTCGCCTTTACGGCGGTGCGGAGGCGGATCTTTTCGTCGTCTACGGCGGCGACGGCCGTCTGCGCCTCCGCGCGGGCGGTGTCGTTCGCGGGGACGGTCGCGACCAGGGCGCCCAGGTCTGGGCGGTGGACGCTTGTGCCGTTGGCTTCGAGAGTCTCGGCCAGTACGTCCGGGAGCGGTCGCGCCGTCGTGGTGGGGGTCGTTGATCCGGCTGCCCGCCGGTGGTCGTCCGCTGTGCCAGCCCGTCCCTCCCCCGAGCACTCCGTGCAGGGGGTACCCCCAGGCGGACGATCTCCCACAGCGGGTGGTGTGTCCGCGCCATCGTCGGCGTGACGGCCCGCGGTGGCGGTTGTGGGGACGACCGCGGCCAGCGCCGCCCTTGCTTCCGGCTGGGCCGTTACCGCGCCTGGGATGGCTGCCGCTGGGTAGCGGGGGTCTGTCAGGGCGAGGCGGAGGGCGTGGGGGTGGGCGACCAGGTTCGGGTCGACGACGGCCACTCGGTCCTCGGGTGGGGCCGCGGCCAGCAGGGCCGGGACGTCGTCGGCCGCCGTGGCGGAGACCACGTCGAAGCCCAGGGCGCGCAGCTCGCTCTCCAGCTGCGACCCGGCGACCGGAGGACCGGTGAGGATGGCGGTCGACAGACGAACTCACTCCTTGGGCAACTGACTTGGCCGCGCGGGCTCAGGGCCTCATCGCGTAGCCCGTACGTACGGGCGGGCGGCGCGTCGGCAGAGGTTATCGGATTCCCGGAAGTGACCGTTCATCGACCGTTTACGTCCCGATAAGGCCACAGTGGTTGCGCTGGACGACCGACGCGGGAACGCCTCCGCCGAGCATCATGGTGGATCGCGGCGGCCGGGGACAAACGGCCGGCGCCCGGGCCCGAGGGCTAGGCTGCCGGGCATGACATGGCTGATCACCGGCGGTGCCGGTTATATCGGGGCACATGTGGTGCGGGCGATGACGGAGGCCGGGGAGAGCGCGGTCGTGCTCGACGACCTCAGCGCCGGCGTCACCGACCGGCTCCCGGAGGGAATCCCGCTGGTCAAGGGCACGGTCCTGGACCGCGAACTGCTGGATCGCACGCTGGCCGAGCACGGCGTCACGGGTGTGGTGCATCTCGCGGCGCGCAAGCAGGTCGGGCAGTCCGTCGAGGAGCCGCTGCTCTACTACCGCGAGAACCTGCAGGGCCTCACCGTTCTGCTGGAGGCCGCGGTCGCCGCGGACGTACGGCACTTCGTCTTCTCGTCCTCGGCCGCCGTCTACGGGATGCCGGATGTGGACCTCGTCACGGAGACCACCGCGTGCCGTCCGATGAGCCCGTACGGCGAGACCAAGCTCGCGGGCGAGTGGCTCGTAAGAGCCACTGGCCGCGCGCACGGGATGGCGACGGCCTGTCTGCGCTACTTCAACGTGGCGGGTGCCGCGCGCCCCGAGCTGGCGGACACCGGGGTGTTCAACGTCATCCCGATGTTCTTCGAGGCGCTGACGCACGGCCGGGCGCCCCAGATCTTCGGCGACGACTATCCGACGCCGGACGGCACCTGCGTCCGCGACTACATCCATGTCGCCGACCTGGCCGCCGCCCACCTCGCCGCCGCGCGGCGGCTCGCGGGGCAGCAGGAGGCCGGCGACCTGACGGTGAACATCGGCACCGGGCACGGGGTCTCCGTACGCGAACTGGCCGATCTGGTCGCCGAGGTGTCGGGGCTCACGAAGCCGCCCGCCGAGGTCGTCGCCCGGCGGCCGGGCGATCCGGCCCGCGTGGTCGCCTCCGCCGCCCTCGCGGAGCGGGAACTGGGCTGGGCCCCGCGCCACACGGTCCGCGACATGGTCGAGTCGGCCTGGGAAGGCTGGCAACGGAGGTCCCTCCGGGGGACTGAGGTTGGGGACTGAGGCGGAGGGCTGAGGCGACCCGGTCGAGGGACCGCCCGACGGCTCCCTGGACCACGGGCCGCCCCAACGCTCCCTGAGCCAGGGGCGGCCCGGGGCCCACGGTGGCCCCACCCCTTCCGTGGCTCGGCCGAGGCCGGGCGGGCCGGCCCGGGACGGCTGGCAGCGGAGGCTCCTTTGGGAGACCAAGGCGGCGTGGCCGCCCGGGGCCGCGGTGCCACTTGGGATCGCCCGCCGCACCGGCGGCGAAGTTCCCGCCGCGATGGCGGTTCTCGACGGCCGTCACCCCCGGGGCTCCGACCGAGGCCGGTCGAGTCGGTCTGGGGCGGCCGGCAAGGGCGGGCCGCTGTCGGCGGAGTCCGGAGGTGCCGGATCGGCACCGGGGCTTCCCGTCCTCTGGGCCGAGGCGCAAAGCCGCAGGTCAGCGCATATGACAACGGTGTTCAGTGCCGTGTTGCCCCATGCCCCTGCCCGTAGTTCACTGTCAGCGGCGCCGGCCGCCGCCGGGGCTTACCGCGGTCGCTCGGCCGCAGGCGTTCTCGGGAGGCACTCGCCATGGGAGCAGGGCACGACCACGGCCACGCGCACGCCCCGCCGCCGGGGGCGTCCGGAACCGCAGCCGCGGCCTACCGCGGGCGGCTCCGGATCGCGCTGGGTCTGACCCTGGGTGTGCTCGTGGCGGAGATCACGGGCGGCATGCTCACCGGGTCGCTCGCGCTGCTCGCCGACGCCGGGCACATGGCGACCGACGCGGTCGGCATCGCGATGGCGCTGCTGGCCATCCACTTCGCCAACCGCCCACCGAGCGAGCGCCGCACCTTCGGCTACGCCCGCGCCGAGATCCTCGCCGCGCTCGCCAACTGTCTGCTGCTGATCGGGGTCGGCGGCTTCATCCTCTACGAGGCGGTGCAGCGGCTGATCGAGCCGCCGCAGGTGGACGGCCCGCTGACGGCGGTGTTCGGCGCGATCGGCCTGTGCGCGAACGTGCTCTCGCTGGCGCTGCTCATGCGCGGCCAGAAGGAGAGCCTCAACGTCCGCGGGGCGTTCCTGGAGGTCATGGCCGACGCGCTGGGCTCGTTCGCGGTGATCGTCTCGGCGGTGCTGGTGGTAGCGACCGGCTTCGAGCGGGCCGACCCGATCGCCTCGCTGGCGATCGGCCTGATGATCGTGCCTCGCACCTGGCGGCTGCTGCGCGAGGCGCTCGACGTCCTGCTGGAGGCCGCGCCGAAGGACGTGGACATGGCGGAGGTCAGATCGCACATCCTGGCGCTGCCCGGGGTCGAAGGCGTGCACGATCTGCATGCGTGGACGATCACGTCGGGACTGCCGGTGCTCTCCGCCCATGTGGTCGTGCAGGAGAAGGTGCTCGACGCGGTCGGATACGAGAAGATGCTGCACGACCTCCAGGGCTGTCTGGGCGAGCACTTCGACGTGGAGCACTGCACGTTCCAGTTGGAGCCGGTGGGGCACGCGGAACACGAGGCCAGGCTCTGCCACTGAAGCCCGGCATGCCACTGAAACCCGGCGCCCATGCCTGGTCGCGAGGTCGGCCGTACTGGTCATATGAGCCGCCTGACAGGCTGAACCTGGCGGGTAGTGAGCGCGGCGGCGCCCGTTTTGTGCGGCAGACTTGGCGCCCGTAGTCGAACAGAAGGATGGCCATGCCGATCACCCCAGCCTCAGCGGCCGCCTCGGATCTCTCGTCCGGCGGGTCCGCGGCACCGATCATGCTCGAACTGGTCGATGAGAACGGCACGACGATCGGCACCGCGGAGAAGCACTCCGCGCACGTGCCGCCCGGCCGGCTGCATCGCGCCTTCTCGGTCTTCCTCTTCGACAGCACGGGGCGGCTGCTGCTCCAGCGCCGCGCCCAGGGGAAGTACCACTCCCCCGGCGTCTGGTCGAACACCTGCTGCGGCCACCCGTACCCCGGCGAGCCACCGTTCACCGCGGCGGCGCGGCGTACGGCGGAGGAGCTGGGGGTCTCGCCCTCGCTGCTGTGCGAGGCGGGCACGGTGCGCTACAACCACCCGGATCCGGCGTCGGGTCTGGTGGAGCAGGAGTACAACCACCTGTTCGTGGGAGTGGTGAAGGGCGAGCCGCGGCCGGATCCGGAGGAGGTCGGCGAGACGGCGTTCGTGACGGCGGCGGAGCTGGCGAAGCTGCATGAGGAGGGGCCGTTCTCGGCCTGGTTCATGACGGTGCTGGACGCGGCGCGGCCCGCGATCCGGGAGCTGACGGGGCAGTCGGCGAGCTGGTAGCCGGCGGGGCTGGTGGACGACGGGCTGTCAGGCGACGGGCTATTGGACGGCGGACTGACTGTCACGCGGCAGGCTTCCGAGGTTTCCGCGGCCTCGGTGTGCGCGGGCTTTCCGAGGCTTCAGTGTGCGGGGTGGCCGCTGAGAGGCATCGCGGCCCAGACGACCTTGCCGCCGGTCGCCGTGTGCTCGACGTCGCAGACCCCGCCCGCCTCGGCGGTGATCGCCTTGACGAGCAGCAGCCCGCGGCCGCCGGTCTGCCCCTGGTCGGCCACCAGGGCCTTGGGGCGGTACGGGTGGTTGTCCTCGACGGCCACCCGCACCCAGTCGGCGCCGACGGAGACCTCGACCGCTATTTCCGGGGAGAGCAGGGCCGCGTGCCGTACGGCGTTGGTGACGAGTTCGGACACGATGAGCAGGAGGCCCTGGACGACGTCGTCCTGGACCGGTACGCGCTGGTTCCGCAGCAGGTCGCGGACCGCGTGCCTGGCCTGCGGAACCGATGACTCCATGGCTGGGGCGGTGAACCGCCACACCCCCTCGTACGGCAGTGGAGCGGTCAGCCCTTCGGTGACAGGGGCGCTGGGCGCTGCCTGTCTCGGGTCGGGCGGTACGCTCCCGCGGATCTCCATGTCCGGCACCAACTCTCGCCCTCGCGCGACGTTCCCCGCAGCCCCCGCTGCCGCACCGGGGGCGTCGGGCACGCGGTGTGACGGCTGAGTCCACTTCACACGTTGAGTGTTGGCAATGTTCCGGTCCGCACCTGTCGGGTGCCCGGAAGTTGATGCTTATCGACGGTTTCTGATCAGGTACGGAAGAGCTGGGATGGTCGGTGACCGGTCTTGTCCGTCTGTTTCCATGCGCGAAGACCGGTTCACGCAGGCCGGTTTGAGCGGTGGGAGACGGTCGGTGGGCGGGGCGGTGCGCGCGGCCGGAGGCCTGGGCGGCCGCTTCCGCCTGCCCGGATAGCATCCGGGCCATGGAGCCCACCGAGCCCGGACTGCGGGCGTCCGTCGCCGACGGGGTCGCGACGGTCGTCATACACCACCCCGCCAAGCGCAACGCCATGACCAACGCGATGTGGCTGCGGCTGCCGCGCCTGCTGGACGGGCTCGCGGCCGACCCGGCCGTGCGGGCGCTGGTACTGACCGGTTCCGGCGACACGTTCTGCGCGGGCGCGGACATCGGCTCGCTGCGGGACTCCGCGGACTCGGCGGCCGAGTCGCAGGGGCTCTCGGTGACCGCGGAGGAAGCGCTGGCGAACTTCCCGAAGCCGACGCTGGCTGCCGTACGCGGTTACTGCGTGGGCGGCGGCTGCCAGCTGGCCGCGGCCTGCGATCTGCGCTTCGCCGCCGAGAGGGCGTCCTTCGGCGTCACCCCGGCCAAGCTCGGCATCGTCTACCCGGCCGTGTCGACCCGGCGCCTGACGGCCCTGGTCGGCCCGGCGACCGCCAAGTACCTGCTGTTCTCCGCGGAGTTGATCGGCACCGAGCGGGCGTTGCGCACCGGCCTGGTGGACGAGGTGCTGCCGGGAGACGGACTCGACAGCCGCGTCGCGGAGTTCACCCGCGTCCTGGCCTCGCGCTCCCTCCTCACCCAGTCCGCCGCCAAGGAGTTCGCAGGCGGCCCCACCACCCCCGCCCGCGAAACCCACTGGGCCGCACAGGCCCACGCGAGCCCGGACCGCGCGGAGGGCGTCGCGGCGTTCCTGGAGCGGAGAGAGCCGCGCTTCACGTGGACGGGGGTGCGGGACGGGTCCTGAAGCGGGGCGTTCCGGCGGCGCCGAGGCCGGTGGTCGTGGCGTTGTCGGTGGGGCCTGCCAGAATGCAGGCACCAGCGGCAACGACAAGGCGGAACGGATCGTGACGACGTCGATCGAGAGCAGGATCGCCGAGGAGCTCGGCGTACGGGAGCGGCAGGTGAAGGCGGCCGTCGAGCTGCTCGACGGCGGTTCGACCGTGCCGTTCATCGCGCGCTACCGCAAGGAAGCGACCGAGATGCTCGACGACGCGCAGCTGCGCTCCCTCGAGGAGCGGCTGCGCTATCTGCGGGAGCTGGAGGAGCGGCGTACCGTGATCCTCGAATCGGTGCGTGAGCAGGGCAAGCTGGATGAGGCCCTGGAGCAGCGCATCCGGGCCGCCGACACCAAGGCCCGACTCGAGGACATCTACCTGCCGTTCAAGCCCAAGCGGCGTACGAAGGCGCAGATCGCGCGCGAGGCCGGGCTCGAACCGCTCGCCGACGGGCTGCTGGGCGACCCGGCGGTCGAACCGCTCGCCGCGGCCGCCGCGTTCGTGGACGCGGACAAGGGCGTGGCCAACGCCGCCGCCGCGCTGGACGGCGCCCGCGCCATCCTCACCGAGCGGTTCGGCGAGGACGCCGACCTGATCGGCGAGGTCCGCGAGCGGATGTGGCAGCGCGGGCAGCTGGCCGCGAAGGTGCGGGACGGCAAGGAGGAGGCGGGCGCGAAGTTCGCCGACTACTTCGACTTCGCCGAGCCGTTCACCGAACTCCCCTCGCACCGCGTGCTGGCGATGTTCCGGGGCGAGAAGGAGGAGGTCCTCGACCTCGCCCTGGAGCCCGCCGGGCCCGGCGACGAGCCGGAGGAGGGCCCCAGCTCGTACGAGCGGGCGGTCGCCGCCCGGTTCGGGATCGCCGACCGCGGGCGCCCGGCCGACAAGTGGCTCGCCGATACGGTCCGTTGGGCCTGGCGCACCCGCATCCTGGTCCACCTCGGCATCGACCTGAGGCTGCGGCTGCGGCAGGCCGCCGAGGACGAGGCGGTGCGCGTCTTCGCGGCCAACCTGCGCGACCTGCTGCTCGCCGCGCCCGCCGGCACGCGCGCGACGATGGGCCTGGACCCCGGTTTCCGTACGGGCGTGAAGGTGGCCGTCGTGGACGCGACCGGCAAGGTGGCCGCGACCGACACGATCTACCCGCACGTGCCGCAGCAGAAGTGGGACGAGTCGCTGGCGACGCTGGCCCGGCTCGCGCGCGAGCACGGCGTGGAGCTGGTCGCGATCGGCAACGGGACGGCCTCCCGCGAGACCGACAAGCTCGCGGCCGATCTCATCGCACGGCAGCCGGAGTTGAAGCTGACGAAGGTGATGGTCTCCGAGGCGGGCGCGTCGGTCTACTCGGCGTCGGCCTTCGCCTCGCAGGAACTGCCGGGGATGGATGTGTCCCTGCGCGGCGCGGTGTCGATCGCGCGGCGGCTCCAGGACCCGCTGGCCGAACTGGTGAAGATCGACCCGAAGTCGATCGGCGTCGGGCAGTACCAGCACGACCTGTCCGAGGTGAAGCTCTCGCGCTCGCTGGACGCGGTGGTCGAGGACTGTGTGAACGGGGTGGGCGTGGACGTCAACACGGCGTCCGCGCCGCTGCTCGCGCGCGTGTCCGGCATCGGTGCGGGCCTCGCCGAGAACATCGTGGCGCACCGGGACGCGAACGGCGCCTTCCGCGCCCGGAAGCAGCTCAAGGAGGTGGCGCGGCTCGGGCCGAAGGCGTACGAGCAGTGCGCGGGGTTCCTGCGCATCCGCGGCGGGGACGACCCGCTGGACGCCTCCAGCGTGCACCCCGAGGCGTATCCGGTGGTGCGGCGGATCGCCGCGTCCGCCGGGGGCGACGTGAAGGAGCTGATCGGCAACTCGGGCGTGCTGCGGGGGCTTCGGGCCGAGAGCTTCGTGGACGAGTCGTTCGGTCTGCCGACCGTCACGGACATCCTCAAGGAGCTGGAGAAGCCCGGGCGCGACCCGCGGCCCGCGTTCAAGACGGCCGTCTTCAAGGAGGGCGTCGAGAAGATCGGCGACCTGGAGTCCGGGATGATCCTGGAGGGGGTCGTCACGAACGTCGCGGCGTTCGGGGCGTTCGTGGACGTGGGTGTGCACCAGGACGGGTTGGTGCATGTCTCGGCCATGTCGCGGACGTTCGTGAAGGATCCTCGGGATGTGGTGAAGCCGGGGGACATCGTGCGGGTGAAGGTGCTCGATGTGGACATTCCGCGAAAGCGGATCTCGCTGACGCTGCGGTTGGAGGATGAGTCGCCGTCCGGCGAGGGTGGCGCGAGTGCCGGTGCGGGCGCGGGCCGCGCCGGGCGCGGGGCGCCGCAGCCGCCGCGCCGCGAACGCGGCGGACGGGGTGATCGCGGGGGCCGCGGAGGCAGTGGCAGCGCGGGGCGTGGCCGCGAGTCCGCCCCTGCGAACGGGGCAATGGCGGATGCGCTGCGGAGAGCGGGGCTGCTGGGCCCTCAGGGGAAGCGGTAACGTCGGCATTGTTCGGCCCTCGCCGTGGGGTAGGCGTTCCGCGGGGCGGAACGCCTACCCCACGTCCCCACCTGATCCTCAGCCGCGGCCCCGCTGGGCACCTCTGCCGCCGAGCAACGAGCACCGACGGGCTGTTGTGTGCGGAAAGGCGCCTCAGCGGACGGTGGGGATCGGCGCGGCGTCGCCATGCGGGAAGTCGAGGGTGGCCCACTTGCCACCGGCGACCAGGGCTGCAAAGCGGTGCAAGAGCCCGTCGGCATCGATCCAGTAGCGGGTGCGGCGTTCGGTGGACCCGGTGAAGGTGCGCGGTGCAGGCGGGGCGGTGTCGCCGGAGTCGGGGGGCTGGGGGCCGGCGATGACAGTGACAGGGGTGCCGTTCAGTCGTTCGCTGCGCAGCCAGCTCGCCCCTCCCTGGCGCAGCAGTTGGGCGTTCTCGGGACGGTCCGCGCCCAGGGAGAGGGCCAGCAGCA
>NZ_LIQY01000137.1 GCF_001418495.1 Streptomyces pathocidini
GGCCGAAGTCTTCGGCGAGGCCTACGAGTTGCCGCCGGACCTCGCGTACAACGAGACCTGTGCGCAGGCCGCGTCCATCCAGTGGTCCTGGCGGCTGCTGCTCGCCACCGGGGACACCCGCTACGCCGACCTGATCGAGCGGACCCTGTACAACGGATTCGCCGCCGCCCGCTCGGCCGACGGGAAGAGGTACTACAAGGGCAACCCGCTGCAGCGCCGCGCCGACCACGCGGAGCACGTGGGCGACCCGCGCTACCGCGACGAGTGGTTCTACTCGGCGTGCTGCCCGCCCGCGTTCACCCGGATCGTCGCCTCCCTGGAGCACTACATGGCGACGACGGACAGCGACACGCTCTACGTGCAGCAGTACGCGCCGGCCGCCGTCTCCCTTCCCCTCGCAGGCGGAACGGTGGGCCTGCGGATCGAAACCGACTACCCATGGCAGGGGGCCGTCGCCGTGACGGTTGCGGAGGCACCGGGCGGCGAGTGGGGCCTCGCCCTGCGCATCCCACCGTGGAGCGCGGCCGGTTTCCGCGTGGAGGTGGGGGGTTCGCCCTGCGAGGTGGCGAGGGACGAGCGCGGCTACGCCGTGGTGCGGCGCGCGTGGCGGCCCGGGGACACGGTCATGCTCCACCTCGACATGGCGCCCCGGCTGACCGTGCCACATCCGCGCATCGACGCCCTGCGCGGCTGCGCGGCGATCGAGCGGGGGCCGCTGGTCTACTGCTTCGAGCAGGTCGACCAAGGGGTCGATGTCGACGAGCTGGCGCTCCTCCCAGACACCGGGATGCGGGTGGCCCACCACGGTGACATCCCCGGAATCGGCCGCACGGCAACCATCTCGGTGGACGCGGCGACGGCGGCGACGTCCCACGAGACCGGACTGCCGTACGCGACACACCCCGCCGCTGTACGCACCACGAGCCGAACCACCGCCACAGCCATCCCGTACTACCAGTGGGACAACCGGGGCGACGGCGCAATGCGGGTCTGGCTACCACTGGACTGAGGGCCTCGACCCCATCCGTCTCGCCGTGCCGTCGGCAGCCCCGCTGCCGACGGCACGGCGTGTTCCCGGGCGGGGGCGCGGCGGCTGGTGCGTCCATCAGCTGACAGTAAAGTTTCCTAACCGGCGTCTTGACGGCCGTCTCCCGCGTCGGGAAGCTCTCCTCAGTCATTGCCGGGGCCGAACTCTCCTTTTTGCAAGATGAGTTGAGGTCTCGTCAGCATGTCGAGATCCCGCAATTCCCCCATCCCCGCCCGCGTTTCGCCTGCTCTGGGAGGACTTGTTGCGTACGAGACTGCGTAAGAGACCGAGGCTGCTCGCCGGAGTCGGGGCCGTGGTGCTGAGCGCGGCCGCCGCGCTGACGGTGCCGGGTACCGCCCACGCGGCCAATCTGCTGTCGAACTCCGGTTTCGAGAGCGGCTCACTCTCCGGCTGGACCTGTTCCGGGGGCCTCGGCTCCATCGTCTCCACCCCCGTCCACGGCGGCACCAAGGCCCTGGCCGGGGCCGCCAGTTCGAGTGACAGCGCCCAGTGCGCCCAGACCGTGCCGGTGCAGCCCAACACGACCTACTCCCTGACGGGTTGGGTGCGGGGCAGCAACGTCTACCTCGGCGTCACCGGTGGCTCGTCGACCTGGACCACGTCCACCGGCTCCTACAGCCAGCTGACCGTCTCCTTCACCACCGGCGCCTCACAGACCAGCGCGGAGATCTACGTGCACGGCTGGTACGGGCAGGGCACGTACTACGCGGACGACATCAGCCTCGACGGACCCGGCGGAGGCGGAGGCACCGGCGACACCCAAGCTCCGACCGCACCCGGCAACCTGCGCTCCACCGGCAAGACCTCCTCCAGCGTCTCCCTCGCCTGGAACGCCGCCACCGACAACACCGGCGTCACCAACTACGACGTCTACCAGGGCTCCACCCTCAAGACCTCCGTGACCGGCACCAGCGCCACCGTCACCGGACTGGCCGCCAACACCGCCTACTCCTTCACCGTCAAGGCCCGCGACGCCGCCGGCAACACCTCACCCGCCTCCACCCCGCTCTCCGTCACCACCAGCGCCTCCACCGGCGGCGGTACGGACTTCAAGCAGGCCGCGCCCTACCTCTACCTCGGCTGGGGCGATCCGCCCAGCCCCACCACGGTCATGAGCTCCACGGGCATCAAGTGGTTCACCATGGCCTTCATCCTCTCCTCCGGCGGCTGCGCCCCCGCCTGGGACGGCAGCCGGCCGCTCACCGGCGGAACCGACCAGTCCACCATCAACGCGATCCGTGCCGCGGGCGGCGACATCGTCCCGTCCATCGGCGGCTGGAGCGGCAACAAGCTCGGCCCCAACTGCTCGACCCCCGAGGCCCTCGCGGGCGCCTACCAGAAGGTGATCGACGCGTACGGGCTGAAGGCCATCGACGTCGACATCGAGAACACCGACGAGTTCGAGAGCGAGGCCGTCCAGGACCGGATCCTGAACGCCCTGAAGATCGTCAAGCAGAACAACCCCGGCATTCGGACGATCATCACCTTCGGGACTTCCACCACCGGGCCGACCTACTGGGGCGGCCGGCTCATCGACCGCGCGCAGCAACTCGGCGCGAACATCGACGTGTTCACCATCATGCCGTTCGACTTCGGTGGCGGGGCGGACATGTACGGCAACACCGTGGCCGCGGCCGAGGGGCTCAAGACCAAGCTGAAGTCCGCCTTCGGCTGGGACGACGCCACCGCGTACGCCCACATCGGCATCTCCGGCATGAACGGCCTGAGCGACCAGTCGGAGAACACCACCCCGGCCATCTGGACCAGCATCCGCGACTGGGCGAACTCGCACCACATCGCCCGGCTCGCCTACTGGGCGGTCAACCGCGACCGCGGCTGCCCGGGCGGCGGGATCACGAGCAACTGCTCCGGCATCAGCCAGAGCGACTGGCAGTTCACGTCCATCACAGCCGGCTTCACGGGCTGACGGACGCGGGTACTACGGGCGGCGGGGCAGGCGGACTTCGGTCCGGCTGCCCCGCCGCGTCGTCTGTCGTCTGTCCTGGCTGTTCGCCACGGCGGACGGCAAGGAGGGGGATCACGGGCATCCGCGCAGAAAGCGGGAACCACGCGAAGGCGCAGAAAGCGGGAGCCTCACGAAGCGAGAGCCGCGCTTCGAGTGCCTCTGACCGCCGTGAATCCGGGGCGCCCGGCTCAGCAGGCCCGGCGAGCCGCCCGCCACTCGGGGGCGAGCACCGACCAGACCTCCATGTCGAGCCGCTTGCCGCGGTACGGGTGGCTCTCCCGCAGGACGCCGTCCCGCGTCATACCGAGCCGCCGGGCCACGGCGATGCTGGGCGCGTTCGCCGAGGAGACCACCCACTCCACGCGGTGGATGCCGCGCTCCTCGACGGCCCAGTCGATGATCACGCGCGCGGCCCTGGTCACCAGCCCCCTGCCCACGCCCGCGGGCTCCAGCCAGCAGCCCGCCTCGGCGGTGCCGTACTGAAGGTCCATCGTGCGGAAGAGGACGCCGCCGACCAGGGTGGCGTCCGCCCAGATCCCGTAGATCCGCCCGGTGTCTGCCGCGGCCTTGTCGGCGTACGACTGGAGGAACGCGTGGCTCGACTCCAGGTCGGTCACGGCGTCGGGCAGCCCGATGTGCTGCCCGATGAACTCCCGTCCCCGCTCGATGTTGGCCAGGAACTCCCCAGCCCGCCAGGGCTCCAGGGGCCGCAGCTCCGCACCGTCGTCCCCCAGAGCCCTCGCGAACATCGTCCCTCTCCACGGCCGTACCAGCGCTTGTCGAGAGGGGATCCTCTCATGGTGCGTGCATCACTCTCATGGTGCGTGCATCAGCAGTGGCGGAGGCCCGGGTAGGGGTGCGTGCCCGTGTAGACGTCGGTGGACTTCACGTAGCCGATGGAGAAGCCGTGGCCGACCGAGGGCTCGTCGGCCCAGGACTTGTACCAGACGCTGTTGCCGCCGGAGTGGGTGGCTCCCTCGGTCCAGCAGAAGAACTCTCTTTGGCTGCCGCTGAAGGTGCCCATAACGTTGGACCAGTGCTCGTTCCCGTCCGGCTCGTAGTACGCCGCAGCGCCGGCGCGCGGGGCGCAGTGCAGGTTGTTGCCCTCGAATCCGGGATACGCCGTCGACTGCGCGAGGTAGCAGGAGCTCTGGGCGGCCGGGCCGGTCGCGGCGGTGGCCGAGGAGGCGGCGGTCAGGGTGCCGGCGGCGAGCACGGCAGCGGTCAGGGAGGTGATCCACTTACGCGATATGGTCATGAGCTCTTATTTTCCTTCCTGTTGAAAAGAAAACCTTCTTCGGCGGCGGATCAGGCCAGCCTGGCAAGGTGGTCCGGTTCGACGCGGCCGCGCAGCTCCCGGCCGCCGAGGAAGCGCTCGACCTCCGCGACCGCGTACTCCCCGAGGCGCCGCACCTCGCGCCCCTGCGAACCGGCGACGTGCGGAGTGACCATGACGTTCGGCAGGTGCAGGAGCGGATGGCCGGGGGGCAGCGGCTCGGGGTCGGTGACGTCGAGTACGGCGTCGATGCGGCCTGCCGCGCAGTGCCGCACGAGCGCCTCGGTGTCGACCAGGGAGCCGCGGGCGGTGTTGATGAGGACGGCGCCGTCGCGCATCAGGCCCAGCCGCCGGTCGTCGATCAGGTGCCGGGTCTCGGGGATCTCCGGTGCGTGGACGGTGACGATGTCGGCCGCCCGGCACAGCTCGTCCAACCCGACGGTCTCGACGCCGAGTTCGCGCGCCTCGTCGGCGCCCAGGTAGGGGTCGTGGACGAGGATGCGGGTGCGGTAGGCGGCGAGCATGCCGATCACCAGACGCCCGGTGCGGGAGGCGCCGATGACGCCGACCGTGGCCCCGTCCAGGCTCGGCGACCGGTCCGGGGAGTAGGAGTGCTGCGGCTCGCCCGCGGCGTAGGCGTGGGCGAGGGCGAACGAGCGCTTGGCGGCCAGGACGCACATGGCCACGGTGTACTCGGCCACCGGCCGGGCGTTGGCCTCGGCCGCGGAGGAGACCACGATGCCGCGCGCGAAGACCTCTTCCCCCACATGGAACTTGACGCTGCCGGCCGCGTGGACGACCGCCCGCAGCCGCGGCGCGGCGGCCAGCACGGCGGCGTCGATCGGCGGGCAGCCCCAGCTGGTGACCAGCACCTCGACCTGGGCCAGGGCCTCCTTGGCGCGCGGGGTGGAGAAGTCGTCGAGCGGCTCGGCGTCGGCGAGCGTCACGCACTGCTCGAGCCGGGCGATGACCTCGGCGGGGAAGACCCCGTTCAGCACCTCGGGGTCACAGGCGAGTACGGCGGTGGTGGTGCGTCCCGGCACGGAACGGTTCTCCTCGGATAGTGGGGGGCAGGGTGGCCCTGGTGCCCGGCGGGGCCCTCCCGGATCGGGAGGCGCGGAAGGGCCCTGCCGGGAGCGCGGGTCAGCCCTTCTTGGCCGCCTCGTACGCCTGGGCGACGGCGTCGCGGCCCTTGTCGACGCCCTTGCGGCGGATCTCCTCGACGATCGCGGCCCACTCGGAGAACTTCTTGCGGCCGGTGACGATGTCCTTGATGCCGTCCTCCTGCGTGGTGAGGACCGCGCCCGCGAGGTCGGTCCACCCCTGGGCGGAGATACCCTTGTCCGCGGACGACTTCGCGATCGGGATGACCGACTTCTGGAACTCGTACTCCCGCTTGACGGCCTCGGCCTGGTCCGCGACGTACAGCGGCTGCGGCGCGTCGGAGATGTAGCCGAGGCCGAGGTTGCCGAAGCCGCCGCCCTTGGAGCTGACGAGGTCGGTCGGGACGGGGCCGCCGTCCTTGCCGCGGGTGAAGTGGACGCCCTCCAGGCCGTGGTGGACCAGCTCCCACTCCTTGGTGCCGAAGGGCGCGGCGAGGTAGTTCATGACCCGGAGGATCAGCTCGATGCGCTCCTTGGCCGCCTTCTTCAGGATGGCCTGCCCGTAGATCCCGTTGGTCAGCCAGTGCGTGGGGTCGGCGCCGTTGGACGGCTTGAAGGGCAGCACGTTGTCGATCTCGAACTTCAGGCCGGGGTCCTTGGCCGTGTTGATGTAGCCGATGGAGCCGTCGACGCGCGAGAGGGTCTTGCCGGTCAGGAAGTCGGTGAGCGCCTGCGTCCCGTCGACCGACAGGGCGCTCGCCCGGTACACGCCCTGCTGCTGCCACTTGGCCATCTGTTCAAGGGCGTCGGCGAACTCGTCCGTCTCGGTGTAGTGGACGAGCTCGCCGCCCTGGAACGACCAGACGGGCGGGGTGCCGAAGGCCGGCATCCACATGTTGAAGCCGTACGCGCCCTGCTGCCAGGCGCCCAGGGCCCAGCAGCCGTCGCCGGAGAGGTCCCGCAGGCCCTTCGTGAAGTCCTCGACCGTGATGCCGCCGACCTCGGGAGCGAGGATCCCGGCCTTCTCGAACTTGTCCCGGTTGCCGAAGGCGCGGTGCCCCGCGACCGGCCGCTCGATCGGGACGCCGAAGATCCGGCCGTCCAGCCGCCCGCCCGCCTCCCACGCGTACGTCGGGATGTTGGCCAGGTTGGGGTACTTCTTGACGGCGTCGCCCGAGACGAAGTCCGTGAGGTCCTGGGTCTTGGCCTTCTGGAACGCCGTGATGTTGGCGGCGCTGCCGGGCTTGAGCATGACGTCCGGCGTGTCGCCGCTCGCCATCATCGCCGAGACCTTCTTGTCGTACTCGGCGAACGGGATGACGGTGATGTCGAGTTCGACGCCGAGTGCCTTCTCGATCTCCTGCCAGTACCTGTTCTTGGACTTCGGCAGCGGCGAGGCGCCCCACGTGCCCGTCACGATCCTGATCGTGGAGCCGTCTCCCGGCTTCTCGGGGACCGACTGGGTCAGCTCCTTCGGGTAGGTGAGGTAGCCGCTCTGCACGCCCCCCTCGGTGCCCGGCAGGTCGGGGGTGGGTACACCCTTGGCCGGTACGTACGCCGGGTACGGCGCCAGGTCGCCGGAGGCCGCGCCACCGGAGGAGGTGGAGCCCGATCCCGAGGAGCAGGCGGAGAGGGAGAAGCCGGTGGCGGCGAGGGTGGTGCCGATGGCGGCCGACTGGAGCAGAGTTCTGCGGGAGGGACCGGAAGCGGACATGGTTGACGAACCCTTCGAACGAACCCCCGGGCGGGGGCGTGGAGTTGGTGGTGCGAGGAACGGAGGCGGCCCGGAAACTGCGGTGATGCGGAATCTGGGACGACAGGGGGGAGGGGTCAGCTCTTGACGGCGCCGGTGAGCATGCCCTTGGCGAAGTAGCGCTGGATGAAGGGGTAGACAAGCAGGATCGGCATCGTGGCGATCACCACGGTCGCCATCTTGATCGCCTGCGGCGCCTGGGTGAGGACTCCCTCGTTGCTGAACTCCTTGGTGATCCCGTCGCCCTGGGTGACCAAACCGCGCAGGACTGTCTGGAGCGGGTACTTGGAGGTGTCGTTGAGGTAGAGGACGGCGTTGAACCAGGCGTTCCAGTAGCCCACCGCGTAGAACAGGCCGACCACGGCGATCACGGCCTTGGACAGCGGCATGACGATGGTCAGCAGGATCCGCAGCTCTCCCGCCCCGTCGAGGCGGGCGGACTCGAAGAGCTCGCCCGGCAGCCCCTGGAAGAAGCCGCGCATCACCACGAGGTTGAAGGCGTTGACCATGGTGGGCAGGATCAGCGACCAGTAGCTGTCGATCAGCCCGAGGCTGTAGACGACCAGGTAGCTGGGGATCATGCCGGCGGGGAAGAGGAAGGTGAACAGGATCATCAGCATGACGATCCGGCCGCCGACCACGCCCGGCCGCGCGAGGGCGTAGGCGAGGAGGATCGTGCAGGCGAGGCTGGCGGCCGTGCCGACGATCGTCACGCCGAGGGAGACCATCAGGGCGCGGGTGGTGCTCTCGTTGCTGAGCACCCAGTCGTAGGCGCCGACGTTCCACTCCCTGGGCCACAGGGCCCAGCCGCCGTTGTCGTTGATCTGGTCGCCGGGGGCGAAGCTGGTGGCGATCACCACCCAGAAGGGCAGGATCACCATGAGCACGGTCAGCGTCAGGGTGACCGCCTTGGCCGCCTGGGTGATCGGCTTGGGCTTTTCCATCCAGGCCGGGCGGCCCGCGCGGTCCTCTGTCTTGAGCTGCTGGTCTTCGACGGCGAGGCTCATCAGCGGTACACCCCCTGCTCGCCCAGGCGGTGGGCGAACTTGTTCGCGGCATAGATCAGTACGGCGCCGATGACGCCCTTGGCGAGGGCGGCGGCGGCCGAGACTCCCCAGTGGCCGTCGACGATCGCGTTGTAGTAGACGAAGGTGTCGATGACCTCGGCCGTGGCAGGGCCGAACGCGTCGCGCTGGAGCAGGATCTGCTCGAAGCCGACGGAGAGGATGTCGCCCAGGCGCAGGATCAGCAGCAGGATCACGACCGGGCGGACGCCCGGCAGGGTCACGTGCCAGAACCGGCGCCACGGGCCGGCCCCGTCGAGTGCGGCCGCCTCGTACAGCGACTCGTCGACGTTGTGCAGCGCGGCGAGGAAGATGATCGTGCCCCAGCCGCACTCCTTCCAGATCAGCTGGACCACCATCAGCGGCTTGAACGCCTCGGGGTTGCCGACCAGGTCGACGACGGTCTTGCCGTCGCCCCCGCCGAGCAGGCCGTTCAACAGGCCGTCGCCGCCCAGGACCTGGGTGAACAGCGCGACCAGGATCACCCAGGACAGGAAATGCGGCAGGTAGACCACGGACTGCACGAACTTGCGCGCCCGGGCCCAGCTGACACTGTGCAGCAGCAGCGCGAGCGCCAGCGGCACGGGGAAGTAGAAGACCAGTTGGACCGCCGACAGGACCAGGGTGTTGACCGTCGCCCGCCAGAACAGCGGGTCCGCGAAGAGGGCGGTGAAGTTGCCGAGCCCGACCCACGGGCTGTCGGCGACGCCGACGAACGGGATGTACTCCTTGAACGCGATGACGTTGCCGAACAGCGCCCCGTAGTGGAAGACCAGGAAGTACGCCATCCCGGGCACCATCATCAGGAGCAGCGCCCTGTCGCGGCGGAGACTCGACCCAAGTCCCAGGCCCTTCCGGCGTATTCGGCGCCCCGGTTCGGGAGAGGCCGGGGATGGTGGCGGTGGCGGCGCGGGGCGCGTCGGCGGTTCGGCCTCTCGGCCGACCTCGCCACCGGCCTCCCGCACCGGCGGAAGACGGTCGATCTTGCTCATGGGGCCCTCCACCGCCTCTCCCGGGCGGCGACAGGGCCGGGCCGACGGGTCGTTCGAGGCGGTCCTCGTAGGTGATGGGCCGGAGCGTAGGAACGGCTTTCGAGTGCGGTCAATACCCTTCGATCATTCGGTCATTAATCGGTCACACACTCCACGTTCGGGCTATGCTCCCTCACATCAACACGGGCGAGCGAGGGGGAGAGATGCGGGAGAGCGTCGAGGAGCGGCACAAGCGGATCCTGCGGATCGTGCGCGAGCGCGAGAGCGTCCGGGTGGCCGAACTCGCCGCGGAACTCGAGATTTCGGTGGAAACCGTGCGGCGCGACGTGACAGCATTGGCCGACATCGGCCGTGTCCGCAGGCTCCACGGCTCGGTGACCTGGCCGGCCGCGCCGCTCAACGCGCGCGACGCGCGACTGGCCCGCCAGGCCCCGGCCCCGCCCACCAGCGGCCTCCTGCTCGGCATGGTGGTGCCGACGTCCAACTACTTCTACCGGTCGATCATCCAGGGCGCCCGGGACGCAGCCGCCGCGGCCGGCGCGCGCCTCCTCGTGGGCATCACGGAGTACTACCGCGGCCGGGACGCCACGCAGATCAGGAACATGATCGAGGCCGGCGTGGACGGCCTGCTGCTCACCCCCAGTTGGAGCGTCCACGGCCCCACCGAGACGGATGCCGCGCAGCTGGCGGAGCTGAAGACCCCCGCCGTGCTCGTGGAGCGCCGGATCCCGCTGGGGCTGCCCGGGGCGAACCTCGACCGGGCCTCCTCGGACCACTCGGGCGGTGCCTCGATGGCGGTACGGCACCTGGCCGGTCTCGGGCACCGGCGCATCGCGCTGCTCGCCCGGAACACGCACACCTGGCCCCACATCCGCCGCGGCTACCAGGCGACGGTCGGCACACTCGGCCTGCCGGACGACGACATCTCCTCGACAAGCGGCTCCCCCGACGAGTTCAACGACGAGTTCGAGAACCACACCGAGCGCCTGATGGAGCTCATGGACACCGGAGAGGTGCGGGCGGCGATCGTGCACACCGACTCCGACGCGGCCAACCTGCTCCAGTGGCTGCTGGCCCAAGGGGTGCGGGTCCCCGAGGACTTCGCGCTCGTCTGCTACAACGACGAGCTCGCCGCGCTGACGGCCACCCCCATGACCTCGGTCTCCCCCGCGAACCACGCGCTCGGCGAGACGGCCGTGAAGCTGCTGCTGCGCCGCGTCGAGGAGCCCGGCGTGGAGCACTCGACCGTCGAATGGCTCCCCCGGCTTCTGATCCGGAAGTCCTGCGGCGCCCCGCAGTCCGCCCAACTGCCCAGCGACTGACCGATAACTGCCCGTTTTATTATCCGGTCTTGACGCCGGTCGAAAGCGGAACCCAAGCTGCGCAACGACACGCCGCACCCGAGTCGGCGAGATTTCACCTTGCACAGATTGGTTCCGCCATGGCTTCTGTCCTGCGTCGCCGTGCCTTCCTCCATGCTGCCGGGGGCACCGCTCTGGCCCTCGGGCTCTCGCATCCGGCCTCCGCGGCCCCCGCGACCACCGCCTCCGGCGAACTGGCCACCGGCAGTGAGGAGTTCGCGGCCCTGCGTGCGAAGTGGCGCGATCTCGTCCTCGGGACCGGGTTCAGCCCCACGGCTGAGCCGTTCAGGACCTTGCTCGCCACCCTCGGTACGACCGCGCGGAAGCACCTCTCCACGATGGCCCCGGCGAGCGGCTCGCTGTGGCCCGACGCGGTGTGGGCGGACCCGGACCCGAACACCGACGCCGCCTCGTACGCCTTCTCCGCGAAGATGAACGACAGCTACAGCAGGCTGAGCGCCATGGCCCAGGCGTGGGCCCAGCCCGGCACCGGACTGACCGGGGACGCGGCAGTGCTGGAGGCGGTTCTCACCGGGCTCGACCACATCAACGCCGAGGTCTTCAACGAGGCCACCAAGCAGTACGGCAACTGGTGGAACTTCCAGATCGGCGCCCCGCAGGCCCTGATGGACACCTGCGTCCTGGTCCACGACCACCTCTCCCCCGAGCAGATCGCGAAGTTCTGCGCGGCCGTCGACCACTTCGTCCCGGACTCGGTCTTCGACAAGTACACCGGCACCAGCACCGGCGCCAACCGCGTCGACCTGTGCCGCGGCGTCATCCTGCGCGGCATCGTCGGCGAGGACGCGGCGAAGGTCGAACTCGCCGCCAAGTCCCTGGGCCCGGTGTTCCCGTACGTCACCTCCGGGGACGGCTTCTACGCCGACGGGTCGTTCGTCCAGCACACGTCCGTCCCCTACATCGGCGGCTACGGCGCCGTGCTCCACGACGGTGTCGGCCGGCTGCTGGCCCTTCTCCGGGGCTCCCCCTGGGAGTTGAACGACCCCAACACCCAGCTCTTCCTCGACACCGTCGAGAAGGCCATCGCCCCGTTCATCTACAACGGGCTGATGATGGACAACGTCTCCTCCCGCGGCATCAGCCGCGCGGGGGGCTCCGAGCACACCCGCGCCGTCGGTCTCCTCGGCACCCTCGTGCTCATCGGCCAGGGGGCGAGCCCCGAGGAGAACGCCCGCTGGCGGGCCATGGTCAAGGGCTGGATCCAGCGCGACACTTACGCCCCGCCGCTGAAGAACCCCGGCCTGAGCCTCACCCGGGCGGCGCAGCTCCAGTCCGTGCTGAACGACACCACGGTCAAGCCCGCCCCCGAGCCCGTAGAGCACCGCCTCTTCCACAACATGGACCGTGTCACGCACCGCCGCCGCGGCTGGGCCGCTTCCGTCTCCATGGCCTCCCGGCGGATCACCCACTACGAGAACGGCAACGGCGAGCACCTGCGCGGCTGGCACACCGGCGCCGGCTGGCTGTCCTGGTGGGGCTCCGACTTCGGCCTGGAGCAGTACTCCGATGCGTACTGGCCCACCGTCGACCCGTACCGGCTGCCCGGCATCACCGCCTCACGGAAGCCGCTCGCCGACGGCGAAGGCGGCGCATGGGGTGCCCAGAGACCGGACGTCGACTGGGTGGGCGGCACCACCGACGGCGAGTTCGGCGCGACCGGACAGCACCTCAAGGGCCTGTCCTCCACCATGAACGCGAAGAAGTCCTGGTTCTGGCTGGACGACTCCATCGTCTGCCTCGGCGCGGGCATCACCTCCACCGATGGGTACGCGGTGGAGACCACGGTCGACAACCGCGCCCTCGGCGCCGCCGGTTCCCCCGCACTCACAGTCGACGGCAGGCCCCAGCCCAAGGAACAGGGTTGGACCAGGTCGTTCGAGGACGCGGAGTGGGCGCACATCGAGGGCCACGCCGGGTACGTCTTCCCGGGCGGCGCCAAGCTGAGCGCGGTCCGCGAGGAGCGCACCGGCGCCTGGAAGGACATCAACACCGGCGGCCCCGCCGACCCCATCACCCGCCGCTACCTCACCCTCTGCACCGACCACGGCACCGACCCCACCGACGCCACGTACGCGTACGTGCTCCTGCCCGGCGCCAGTGCCAGGACGACGGCCCAACGCGCCTGCGACCGGGGCTGGTTGAGGATCCTCGCCAACAACGGCAGGCAGCAGGGCGTACGGGTGGCCAAGCTCGGCCTGACCGCGGTGAACTTCTGGGCCGCGGGCACGGTGGACAAGGTCACCGCGAGCGCCCCCGCCTCCGTCCTGATCCGCGAGCACCGCGACGGCACCGCCACGATCGTCGTCTCCGACCCGGCCCGCCTGGCCACAGGCCTCCACGTCACGTGGAACAAGCGGATTTCCCGGGTGCTGTCCAAGCCCTCCACCGTCACCTCGGTGTCCACTGGCCCGTCGCTGAAGCTTTCCTTCGGCGACCTCACCGGCGCCTACGGTGCCCCCCAGAAGATCAAGGTCAAGCTCGCCTGACCTCCCCGGCCGCGGGCCCGCCAACGACGGCGGGCCCGTTGATCTCCCCCACGAAGGAGAAGACTGTGCAACGACGCAACGTCCGTTCCGCCCTGCGCGCACTGCGTGCGAAGACCAGCAGACTCCTGCTCGCCCCGGCGGCGATAGGCGCCGCCATGACGCTTCTGACGGCGTCGCCCGCCAACGCCGCCGTCCTGTGGACGCCCACCGCCATCAGCAGTTTCGGCTACACCGCCTGTGACGGCGGCAACATCCAGTACAGGGACTACGGGGACGGTCACGGTCCCATGTTCCATCTCTACAAGCCGGTCGGATACGACCGCTGCGAGGTGGCCGACTCCAGCACTATCACATGGAGCAACAACAACACCTACTGGTTCGGCTGGACTCTCTGGACGGACACAAACAACGCACAGACGGTGTTCCAGTGGAAGTCCTGGGGCACCGACGCACAACAGCAGCAGAACTACCCGGTCATCATGAAGGTCGAGAACGGCTCTCTGAAGATCTGGTACGTGTCCACGGGCGAGGTGTGGAACTCGGTCGCCAGCGTTCCGTGGACGGAGGACGCATACAACAAGCTCGAACTCGGCATCACCACCAGCTCGGGCAGCGGCGGATCGCTCGCGCTCTACCTGAACGGCAATCTCGTCGGCCAGAAGACCGGCATCCGCACCTGGGACGACATGGGCAACAACCCCCGCTGGGGCACCTACGGGTCGACCATCAACGGCGTCGCCAGCAACGTCTGGATCGACGACCTGAAGATGGGCCAGACCCGCGCCGACGTCGACTAGCGAATCATGGCAGGGCCTGACAACGCTGTCCCGCCGCAAGGGAGTTCCCTTGCGGCGGGACAGCGGCGGTTGACGGTGCCCCGCTCAGGCCCCGCCGGCCAGGCCCTCCAGCAGGCCCACGGCCTCGGCCGCCCGCTCATGGGGGACGAACAGGTGGTCGTGGTGGTATCCGGCCACGACGTTGCAGCTCAGCCCCGCGGCGGCCAGTTCCTGGGCGACGGCGGCGGTCAGCCCGACCGCGTCGAGCGCGGAGTGCACGCGCAGTGTGATCCAGCCGGCCACGTACTCGTACGACATCCCGGCCGCGTCCGCCTCCTCCACCGGCACGACGAGCGTCAGCCCCTCCGGCTCAGCGACCGTGACGACGGGAGCGACCCCGGCAGGGGGCCCTCCCTCGACGGTCGTGAAGACGTATCGCCCGGGGTTCAGCACCGGGCTCATGCCGCTCAGCAACTTCCGCAGATCACGCTCACCACTCATGGTGGCGAATCCTACAGAAACCGGATGAAACCAGAGCGGGGGTGGTGTGCTCCCCCGAGAGCACACCGCCCCGCCGGTCCGTCAGACCGTCCTGAGCCAGGCCGCCGTGTCCGGCGGCAGGAGGCCGCCGCGGTCGAGGGGGCCGCTGGTGAGCAGGCGCTCGGTGTGGGCGGGCAGCTCCACCGGGGTCTCCGAGAGGTTGACCACGCAGGCGAAGTCCTCGGAGCGGGCGAAGGCGAGCACGCCGTCGCCCGCCGGGAGCCACGTCAACGTACCGTCGCCGAGGGCGGGTTCGGCGCGGCGGATGCGCAGCGCGGCGCGGTAGAGCTCCAGCATCGAGTCCGGGTCACCGGCCTCCGCGGCCACGGTGTGGTCCTTCCACGCCGGCGGCTGCGGCAGCCACAGCTCGGCCTCGGCCCCCTCCGGGCTGAAGCCGAACGGCGTCTCATCGCCCTCCCAGGGGATGGGCACACGGCAGCCGTCCCGCCCCAGGTCCTCCCCGCCGGACTGCTGGAGCGTCGGGTCCTGGCGCTGGTGGAGCGGGATGTCCTCGACCTCCCACAGGCCCAGCTCCTCGCCCTGGTAGACGTACACGCTGCCCGGCAGCGCGAAGCTGAGCAGGGCGGCGGCGCGGGCGCGGCGGGTGCCCAGGTCGAGATCGACCGGCAGGCCGTGCCGGCGCGTGACGTACGTGGTGTCGGCACGGCCGTAGCGGGTGACCGGGCGGGTCGTGTCGTGGTTGCCCAGCACCCAGGTGGCGGGGGCGCCGACCGGCGCGTGCTGGGCGATCGTCTCGTCGATCACCTTCCGCAGTGCCGCCGGATCCCAAGCCGCCTGGAGGTAGGGGAAGTTGAAGCCGGTGTGGAGTTCGTCCGGGCGCAGGTAGCGGGCCAGGGACTCCGCGGAGACCCACAGCTCGCCGACGAACGCGCGCTCCCCCTCGTACGAGTCGGCGATCCGCCGCCAGGCGCGGTAGACCTCGTGGACCTCGGGGCGGTCGGATTCCGGGGGCGGCGCCCCCTCCGGGAGCGAGGACCGGTCCGGGAGTCCCTCCTGCTTGATGAGCATCGAGGCCACGTCGATGCGGAAGCCGTCGACGCCGCGGTCGAACCAGAACCGCAGGATCGACTCGAACTCCTCGCGGACCTCCGGGCGGTCCCAGTCGAAGTCGGGCTGTTCGGGGGCGAACATGTGCAGGTACCACTCGCCGTCGGGCAGCCGCGTCCAGGCGGGGCCGCCGAAGCACGACTGCCAGTCGTTGGGCGGGAGTTCGCCGTTCTCGCCCTTCCCTGGGCGGAAGTGGAACAGTCCCCGCTCGGCGGACCCCGGCCCGGCCGCCACCGCGGCCCGGAACCAGGGGTGCTGGTCGGAGCAGTGGTTGGGCACCATGTCGACGATGACCCGCAGCCCGAGGCCGTGCGCGTCGGCGATGAGCGCCTCGGCCTCCTCGCGGGTGCCGAAGAGCGGGTCGATGTCGCGGTAGTCGGCGACGTCGTAGCCGGCGTCGGCCATCGGCGAGACGTACCAGGGCGAGATCCACAGCGCGTCGACGCCCAGGTCCTTCAGATGCGTCAGCCGGGCGCGGATCCCCGCGATGTCCCCGATGCCGTCGCCGTTGCCGTCGGCGAAGCTGCGCGGATAGATCTGGTAGATGGCGGCGCTGCGCCACCAGGGGCTTTCGTGAGTGTCAGCCATGCTTCCTGCCTGGTCGTTTGCGACCGGGTTCAAACGGGCTATTTCAGGGCCCCGGCGGTGAGGCCGGACTGGATCTGCCGCTGGAAGATCACGTAGACGACCAGCACCGGGATGATCGAGATGGACAGCGCGGCGAACAGGGCGCCCCAGTCCGCCTGGTTCCCGGCGGCGGTGGAGATGGAGGCGATGCCCTGCGGCAGCACCCACTTGGACTCGGCGTCGCCGGGGAGCAGTACAAGCGGCAGCAGGTACTGGTTCCACTGCCCGAGCACATTGAAGATCGTCAGGCTGACCACGGCCGGCTTGGCCATCGGCAGCATGACCTGGAAGAACGTGCGGGTGTGGGAGCAGCCGTCCACCACGGCCGCCTCCGCCACCTCGCTGGGCAGCGTCTTGAAGAAGGCGGTGAGGAAGAAGACGGTGAACGGCAGTGAGTAGGCGATGTAGACGAGGACGAGGCCGGTGTGGGTGCCGAGCAGGCCGAGGTTCTTGACGACGAAGAACAGCGGCACGAGGGCGAGGAAGACCGGGAAGGTCAGCCCCGAGACGAACATGTAGTAGACGAGCTTGCGGCCGGGGAAGGTGTAGCGGGCCAGGACGTACGCGGCCATCGAGCCGAGCAGCATCGTGCCGGTGACGCCGAAGCCAACCACCACGAGGCTGTTGAGGACGTACCGGCCGACATGGGCGGTGTTCCAGGCGCGGGCCCAGTTGTCCCAGCGCAGCTCACCGGGGAGCGCGAACGGGTCGCCGAACAGCTCCTCGGTGTTCTTGAACGAGCCGAGGAAGGTGAACAGCAGCGGCAGCACCACCGCCAGCGCCCAGACGGCGAGGGAGAGGTGGGCCATCCCGGAGAGCAGGCGGACCTGCTCTCTCGTACCGGGTGGCCGCCGGGTCCTCGCCGCGACGGGTGCGGGCCGCTCGGTGCCGGCCGGGGCATCGGTCTGTGTCGGTGTCGCCATGGTCGTCGCTCCCTTCTCAGTACTCGAGCTGCTCGCGCCGGGTCAGGCGCAGGGTGAGGGCGGTGACGGACATGACGACGAAGAACAGCACGACGCCCATGGCCGAGGCGTAGCCGAACTTGTAGTAGGCGAAGGCGTTCTGCCACACCTGCATGCCGACGACGGTGGTGGCCCCGTCGGGGCCGCCGTTGTTGACGGAGAGGACCTGTACGAGGGCGAAGCCGTCGAGGACGCCGATGCCGAGGTAGACCCAGGCGACCTGCACGGTGTTGCGCAGCAGCGGCAGGGTGATGGAGAAGAAGACCCGGACCCGTCCCGCGCCCTCCAACTCCGCCGCCTCGTAGAGCTCCTTGGGGATGGAGGCCATGCCCGCGGAGAACAAGACGAGGTAGAAGCCGACCCCGCTCCAGATCATCACGCCCATGATCGCCCACAGCGCGACCCCGGGCTCGGTGAGGAACCCGACGGGTTCGGCGCCGAACCAGCCGAGGATGCCGTTGAGCACCCCGGACTCGTCGGGCCGGTAGACGACCTGGAAGAGCACGCCGACCACGGCGATGGACAGGACCTGGGGGAAGAAGAACACCACCCGGTAGAAGCCGGAGCCGGGCAGGCCGCTGCTGCTCCCCGCCCGGCGCTTCCCCGCCACGTTGAGCAGGAAGGCGAAGAACAGGGCGAGGACGATGGTGAGCAGCGGCACGGCGAGCAGCATCTCGCCGTGGTTGCGCATGGCCTTCCAGAACAGGTCGTCCTGGAAGATCCGGGAGAAGTTCTCCAGGCCGACGTAGTCGGCGTGTGCCGTGACGCCGCGCCAGTTGGTGAGCGCGATCTGGAACGCCTGGGCGTACGGTCCGATCACGAAGACCAGGTACAGGATCGCCGGTGCCGCGAGGAAGCCGGCGATGAACGGGTACTTGCCGTGCCTCATGACCCCGCCCCGCTCAGCGCTTGTACTTCTTGACGGACGAGTCCTTCTTGATCTCGTCCGCCTTCTTCTGCATGCGCTCGGCGAACTGCCGGCCTGTGCCGCCCTCGAACATCAGCTGGAGCACGGCCCCCTTGGTCTCCTCGGACAGCGGCCGGTACCAGGTCTGGATCTTCGTTTCGAACAGCGAGTTGTCCTTGGCGGCCGTGTCGATGGCCTTCTGGGCGGCGGCCATCCCCGGCGGGAGCTCCACACCGTCGGCGCCACCCTGTACGGTGGTCAGCCAGCCGCTGGCCTTGGTGAAGGCCTGGGCACCTTCCCTGGACATGATCATCCGCATGTACTCCAGGGCCGCGGGGGCGTTCTTGGCCTTGGCGGGAATGAACGTCCAGCCCCCGCCCACCGTCGCGTAGATGGCGTGCGCCGGGAGAGCGTCCGCGGTGGTGACGCTGGGGACCGGCATCATCGCGTAGGTGAAGTCCTTGGTCGTGGCCTCCTTCTGCTCGGATTCGAGCCAGTCGCCCGAGGGGTAGAAAGCCAACTTTCCCTGGTTCTGCCGGAGTTGGACCTCGGTGTGGATGAGGCCCTTGAAACTCTTGCTGGTGTACTTGGCACCGATCTCGGCCCAGGCGTCGGCTGCCTGGATGACGGCATCGCTCTTCCAGGCGCCGTCCTCCAGGTTGTCGATGTCGGTGATCACCTCATGCCCGCCGATCTTGGCGGCCGAGGCGAGGAGGACGGTGGTGTGGTAGTCGGCCGCGTTCTTGCCCGCGAAGCCGTACGGGGTGATGCCGGCCTTCTTGAGCTCCTTGCAGAGGGCGAGGAAGTCATCCCACGTGGTGGGGGCCTCCCAGCCCTCCTTCTCGAAGAGCTGAGCGTTGTACCAGAGGCCGAAGGCGCGGGTGAAGTACGAGAGGGCGTACGGCTTGCCGTCAGTGATCGCGTTCTCGTAGGCGCCCGGCAGGAGGGTGTCCTTGACCTTCTTGTCCGGGTCGTCGATCGAGGGCGCCTCGTACAGCTCGGTGAGGTCGAGCACCTGGCCGTCCTGGATGAGGGCGCCGAAGTCGAGGGCGTCAGCTCCGGCGTTGTCCACGTAGTCCGGCGGGTTGCCGCCGACGAAACGCGGCTGGAGCGTCTGGGACAGCCGCTCCGAGGAGCTCTGCTTCAGCGTCGCCTTCGGGAATTTCCTCTTGAAGAGCGGGTTGACCGCATCGGCGAGGTAGAGCGGGCTGCCGCCCTTGAACCACACCAGTTCCAGGCTGGAGTTGGGGACGACGCCAAAGGGGTTGTCGGCGGACCGCTTGCCCTTGGCGGTCTTGGGCCCGGAGTCGTCCGAGCCGCCGCCCATCGCGCAGCCGCTCAGAGCGGCTCCGGCGGCGAGGGTGGCGCCGGCGGCTATGGCGCCTTTGAGCAGGTCGCGGCGGCCGAGGTCGGGGATCGAGGACATGGCGGGTCTCCATTTCGAGGAGAAGCTTCGAGACGTCAGGGGGTGAGCGATGAACCGGCACCCCGGAGGGGGCGGTTGGGGGATTCCTCTAAAGGGCCGGTGAAGATGTCCCGCAGGGCGACGGCCGCGGCGCCGCGCGCCCAGGCCTCGTCGGGCAGGGGGCGGGTAATGAGTTCGTAGGCGTCCGCGGGCAGCAGGGTCCGGGCGGCGAAGGTCTCGCGCAGACTGCCCATGAGCAGGTCCGATGCGACGAGCCCTTCGCCGGAGAGCACGATCCGCGCCGGGTTGACCAGGTTGGCCAGGGTCGCGATCCCGGCGCCCAGGGCCACCCCCGCGCGCATGAACGCCGTGAAGGCTGGCGCGTCCCCGGCGCGCGCCAGCCCCACGGCAGCTTCGATGTCGATCCCGGACGGTCCGCCGGCCTCCGCGATGGAGGCGAGGATCGCGGGCTCTGAGGCGATCGCCTCCAGGCAACCCCGGTTACCGCACCGGCACTGCCGCCCGCCGGGCTCGACCACGATGTGGCCCAACTCCCCCGCCGCGCCCCGGGCTCCGTGCATGAGCTTTCCGTCGAGTACGAGCGCGCTGCCCACCCCGGCCCCCAGAGTCACCACAGCGAACCAGGGCACGTCCACGCCCACGCCGAACCACTGCTCGGCCACGGCTAGCGCGTTGACGTCGTTCTCGACGACCGTGCGCAGCCCTGTCCGCTCCTCCAGCAGGGTACCGAGCGGAACGTCCTGCCAGCCGAGGATGGGAGAGGCCCGCAGCACCTTGCGGTCGAGGTCGACGGCCCCGCCCACGGCCACCCCGAGATCGAAGGTCCGCTCACGGAACTCGGGCTTCTCGGCGAGGAGTTGGCGGACCAGTCGGCGGACGCCGGCGACCGCCTCCGGCACCTCCGGCGACTCCAGGCGCACCCGCCCACCGGCCACCACCCGTCCGGCGAAGTCGACGACGACGCCGACCGCCTCCCGTTCGGTGACCTTGACCCCGACGGCGAAGCGGCGCTCCGGGCAGATGTGCAGCGGCACGCGGGGCCGGCCGCGGCCACCCGAGGACCCCTCCTGCTCGGCGACATAGCCGGCCGCGATCATCGGCGCGACGGCCTTGGTGACCGTCGCCTGGGAGAGCCCGGTCAACTGGGCTATCTCGCTCCGGGCGATGGGCCCCTTGGTGACGATGGCCCCGAAGACCGAAGCGCGGGTCCGGTCCCGCAGCACGTACGGGCCCTCGCGATCGGCTGTCTGGCGCGGTGCCATTCCCACTCTCCCTGAACTGCGGTGACCCGCAGGCGGGTTCGCGACACCGGGAGCATCCATCCCTTCCTTTCCGTTGTCAAGAAAGTATTTTCATCCGACCTCTTGTCACTGGTCCAGACCGGTCCGATACTCCTGTGCTTGGCAGGGCCTTGGCCATGGGAGCCAGCCCACCATCAAGGAGATCCGATGACTCTACGCATCCTCCGCAGACTGGCCGTCGGGGCGGCGGCGCTCATGGCCGCCCTCGTCCCGACGCTCGTCAACGCTCCGGCGGCACACGCCGCGAGCTTCCAGGTCTTCACCAACGAGCGGTACACGAACCGGCCGCACCTGGAGCAGTACGGCGCGACCAAGGCAACCGTCGTCTACGACGCCTTCCACTACACCTGCTCAGCGAGCGGATGCCTCTCCAACGGCGGGCCGCTGCCCACGCAGGCCGTGTACGAGGCCAAGGTCAAGGAGTACATAGGCTCGAGTCAGTTCGGCGGCGGCGCCACCGCGCCGGTCGTGCTCGACTTCGAGGACATCGAACTCACCCAGGTCCCGACCGGAACCGCGGCCACCAACGCGTTCAACCTGTGGCGCCAGCTGCTCCAGTGGACGCACAACGCCGCCCCGCAGGCGCCGGTCTGCAACTACGGATACGACTGGCTCACCCAGAACCAGAGCCTCATCGAGGACCTCCACACCGACCCCAACGGGCTCGACTGCTTCGCCCCGCGCGCCTACTTCTACGCCGGACAGTCGCTGGCCGACTGGGACGAGGACTTCAACGCGGCCATCGATCGCGACGAGGCCATGGCCCCGGACCATGAGATCTACCCCTATGTCAGCCCGACGGCGTTCAACGGCGGCGGCTTCGTGTCCGGCAGCGCCTGGTCCCACATGTTCGCCCAGGTAAAAGCCCAGGCCGACGGCGTCGTCATCTGGGAGCCGGACGCCACGGACGCCAGTGCCTGTGCCTGGGTGTCGCAGAACTCCTACGAGATGGGCATCGTCACCGGCACCTCCAGCAGCGGCCCCCTCAAGGCCACGGTGTCACCTCCGAGCGGCAACTGCACGGTGCAGCGCGGCGCTCAGACCGCGATCCCGGTGACGATCACCAACACCTCAGGCTCCACCACAGCGGCCACCTCGATGCAGACCATCAGTGGCCTGCCCGCGGGGGTCCATGGCTACAGCACCACGTGGCAGTACTGGAACGTCCCCTCCCTCGCCCCGGGGGCATCGTGGACGACCATGCTGTACCTGCAGATCGACTCGACCGAGGACCCCAGCACCCTCCTGTTCCATATCAAGACCGGCATCAGCGACACCCGTTGGGCCGCCGTCGTCCTGTGACGGCATGACGGTGCCCCGGCGGCTCTTCACGCCGCCGGGGCATCCCCTTTGCCGGTCAACTCGGCTCGAAATAGCGGCGCGAGTTGCTGACCAGCATCGTGTCGATCTACTCCTGGGTGACCCCGCGCCCGCGCAGCACCGGCAGCACGTCGTCGCTGATGCGCGTGAAGCCGAAGCGGGGGTCGACGACGGCCCGGACGCTCTCCTCGGGCATCCAGCCGGTTGTCACAGCTGCACTCCACCGGAGGCCTCGATGACCTGGCCGGTGACCCAGCGGGCGGCGTCGGAGGCCACGAAGGCGACCACGTCGGCGACCTCCTCGACCGTGCCGAGCCGGTTGAACGCGGACGCCGCCTCGGCGGAGGCGCGGGCCTCCGGATCGGCCAGCACCGCGTCCACCATGTCGGTCTGCGTATAGCCCGGAGCAACGGCGTTGACGGTGATCCCCCGTGGGCCGAGGCCCTTGGCGAGGGAGCGAGTGAAGTTGTCGACGGCTGCCTTGGTGGAGGGGTAGGCGACCGAGGCGGGGAACGCGACCCGGGCGACGAAGGAGGAGATGTTGATGATCCGGCCGCCGTCGCGCATCCGTTTCAGCGCCTCCTTGGCGACGAAGAACGGCGCCTCGACATTGAGCGCGAACACGCTCCGGAAGTCCTCACGGCTGAGGTCCTCCAGCGGCTTCTTCATCGTCCTGCCGGCGTTGTTGACGAGGATGTCGAGGGAGTCGGCGTGCTCGTCGTACGCGGCGAAGAGCCGTTCGGCGTCGCCGTCCACGCCGAGTTCGGCGCCGATGGCGAAGGCCTGACCGCCGCCCGCCTCGATCGCGGCGACGGTCTCCTTCGCGGCCGCCTCGTTCCTCCCGTAGTGCACGGCAACGCGCGCCCCGTCCTGGGCCAGGCGCACCGCGATGCCCCGGCCGATCCCCCGGCTCGACCCCGTGACCAGCGCCGCCTTTCCGTTGAGCGTTCCCATGCGCCTAACTCCTTTCTCCGCGGAGGTGGTGTCCCTCTGATCTGCGTTCGCGCCGATCGGAACCTGTCACCAGGGTGCATTTTGTCCCGGTATCAGGCATTACCTGGTACCAGCCTGGCATGGGTGCGACGGTGGAGTCATGACCGCGACCGACCGTTCCGGAGCTGCGTCATCGCAGGTCACCGACGGGCAAGCCGCCAAGGAACGGGGCGCCGCGCGCCAGGAGAGCGCGGGACGGCAGCACGAGCCGGCCGCGTCCCTGCGCAGCCGCCGCGGGCTCCCGCCCCCTACCGTCCCACCAGCTTGGCCGCTGTGCCGTCGTCCAGGACCAGGTCCGTGAGGAGGCCGCCGCGGAGGGCCGCACGCAGGCCGGGCAGCTTGGACTCGCCGGAGACCACGCAGATCCGGGAGCGCACGCGACGCAGGGCGGAGAGGTCGGGCCCGCTGGCACGCTCGTTGAGGGCGATGCCGTCGTGGGAGCCGTCCGCGCGGAAGAACACCGTCGCGATGTCGCCCGCCACCCCCTCCTCCCGCAGCTCCCGCAGCTCGGCGTCGTCCAGGTAGCCCGCGCGGTAGACGTGGCTCGGTACATCCCCGGTGGCCGCGCCGATCCCGAACAGGGCGACATCCGCGCCGAGTTGGAGGTCGAGGATGCGGCGCACCGACCGCTCCCGCCACAGCGCCCGCTTGGTGTCGGCGTAGTCGAAGAACGCCGGTACGGGGAAGTGCTCGACGGGGGCGGCGTAGTTCCGGCCGAAGCGGGCGAGGATCTCGCTGACGTATCCGAGGCCGGTCGCCCGCGTCAGCCCCGCCCCGTTGAGCTGGACGATCCGCGCGTGGTGGGTGGGCTTGGGCAGCAGCCGGCGGCTGACCGCCTCGGTCGTCGTGCCCCAGGCGACGGCGAGCACCATGTTCGAGCCGAACAGCCCGTTCAGCACCTGGGCGGCGACCGCCGCGGTCTTCTCCAGGCGCTCCAGCTCGCTCGCGGTGTCGGGTACGGGCACCACGTGCGCGGTCACCCCGTACTCCTTGCCGATCCGCCGCTCCATCCCCGGAACGTGCTCGTCCGGCAGGTGCAGCCGGAACTCGATCAGGCCGGTGGAGCGCGCGTAGCCGATCAGCCGGGAGACCGTCGAGCGGGACGTACCCGTCTCCCGCGCGATGGCCTCCATCGTCATGCCCTGGAAATAGTGCATCCGCACCGCGCGTACGGCATCGTCCAGCCTGGCCTCGTCCACGATGTCCCAGCCTAGCTGCACGATCGTGCAG
>NZ_LIQY01000138.1 GCF_001418495.1 Streptomyces pathocidini
ACGCCGATCTGGCGCGCGAACAGGCCACTACTGACGCGGCGTTGGCCGCGCACTCGGACCTCGGTGAGCGTCTGGGCAAGGACGGGACCTCGCTCCGCGAGCTGCTGGTCCACCGTATCGAGGAGTACGCCCGCCACCGCGGCCACGCGGACCTGCTGCGCGAGTGCGTCGACGGGAGGGTGGGGCAGTGACGATGGGCGGGGGCCGAATCCGCGCCGCCGGGCGGAATCCGCGCCACCCGAGCCTCCGGTCAGGACGGCACGCGGTGGGTCGCGTGCGCGACCGGATGCGCTGACCGGGGCCTCAGGCCGGCTCGGGCCGAGGCGCCTCGGGCGGGCCTCAGGCCGACTCAGGCCGGGGTGCCTCAGGCGACCTCAGGCCGCCAGGGACTCGAAGTACGCCTGCTGCGCCGGGTAGTAGTCCTCGAAGTCCGGCCGCGGCCCGCCGGTGCGGGCGGCGGTGAGCATGTCCAGGTAGTACTCCCAGCCCGGGCCGATCGAGCCGATGTGCTCCGTGGACGTGAGGTGGTGGACCAGCCGGAGCTCGGTGGCGCCGCCGGTCTCGGCCAGCAGCAGCTCCAGCGACCAGGCGCCCACCTCGTCCTCCGTGGAGACGGCGAGCCGGCGCGGCGGTTCGCAGGCATCGATCGTGATCGGGATCCAGGGCGCCGACGCCGCCTCCTCGAACGCCATCTGCACCTCGACGGTGCGACCGGGCGCCCCTTCGCCGCGCCACGGCCCGAACCAGAGGGCGGTGCGCTCCGACTCGGTGACACTCGCCCAGACGTCGTCGACGGAGGCGCGGTAGGTGCGGCTGATGATCAGGTCGTGCCCCACCGGCGTGGGTGCGAGCTGCCCAGTGGGCTCCGGGGTCATGCCATGTCCTCTCGGGGTGGTACGCGGTGCGTGCGCGGTGAGTGCCCGGCGCCGACGGGACTCGGCCGGACTCCGGCCGCGCCTGCCGGCGCCGGTGTCGGCGTGTAGGCGTCGGTCCTCGACGTTCCGCGATCGGCGTCCGCCCAGGCTCCGAGCCCAGTCTGCCCGGTGCGCGTCGAACCGGCCCGACGCCATGCGGTGACCGGCCCGGCCGAGAGAGGACGAACGAGTGCCACCGATGGCGCCCGCCAGACAACGATCGGCCCGGACCGATGCCGACCCCGGCCTCGTACCGTCTTCCGCCTCACCCTCACCCCCGCCGGAGTGGGACGCGATGCTCAACTGCCGCGGCAGCGCGGATCTCCGGCGCGGGGACGGACATCACTCCGCACGGCTGCGCACGTCCACCCCACCTGCCCCCGGTCAGCAGCCGGGGGCAGGTGGGGCCCCGTTCCCGTACGTGCACCCGCGCACCCCGCACGTCAGCGCACGAGGCAGGGGCGTTTGGGGTCGAACTGCCAGCCGGGGGCGAGGAATTGCATGCCCGCGCTGTCGTCGCGGGCGCCCAGCGCCTTCCGCTGGTACAGCTCGTGGGCGGCGAGCAGGCGGTCCATGTCGAGCGTGACGCCCAGGCCGGGCGCCTCGGGGACCGCGATCTCGCCGCCGGCGATGCGCGGCGGTTCGGTGGTGAGCCGTTCCAGGCCTTCCTGCCAGATCCAGTGCGTGTCCAGGGCGTTGTACTCGCCCGGGGCCGCGGCTCCGCAGTGGACGACCATGGCGAGCGAGATGTCGAAGTGGTTGTTGGAGTGGCAGCCCCACGTCAGCCCCATCGCGTTGCACAGCTGCGCCACGCGCACCGAGCCCCGCATGGTCCAGAAGTGCGGGTCGGCCAGGGGGATGGAGACCGACTGGAGGGCCAGGGCGTGGGCCAGCTGCCGCCAGTCGGTGGCGATCATGTTGGTCGCCGTCGGGAGGCCCGTCGCACGCCGGAACTCGGCCAGGACCTCGCGTCCGGAGTAGCCGCCCTCGGCTCCGCAGGGGTCCTCGGCGTAGGCGAGCGTGCCGACCAGGGGCCGGCACAGCTCGACCGCCTCGCGCAGCGACCACGCGCCGTTGGGGTCGAGGGTGACGCGGGCGTCCGGGAAGCGGTCCTTGAGGGCCCGTACGGCCTTGACCTCCTCGCTGCCCTCCAGGACACCGCCCTTGAGCTTGAAGTCGCGGAAGCCGTACAGGTCGTAGGTCGCCTCGGCCTGGCGGACGATCGCCTCGGGGGAGAGGGCCTCCTCGTGCCGGATCCGGTACCACTCCGCGTCCGCCTCGGGTTCGCGGGCGTACTCCAGGTCGGTGCGGTCGGGGTCGCCGACGTAGAAGAGGTAGCCCAGGACCCGTACGGCGTCGCGCTGCTGGCCGTCGCCCAGCAGGGCCGCGACGGGCACGTCGAGGTGCTGCCCGAGGAGGTCGAGCAGGGCCGACTCGACGGCGGTGACGGCGTGGACGGTGGTGCGCAGGTCGAAGGTCTGCTCGCCGCGCCCTCCGGCGTCGCGGTCGCCGAACCGGTCCCCGATCTCGCGCAGGACGCGCTGGTAGTCGCCCACCTTCGCGCCGACCACGAGGGACTCGGCGTCCCGCAGCGTCCGCGTGATGCCCTCCCCGCCCGGCACCTCCCCGAGTCCGGTCCGCCCCTCGGAGTCGGTGAGGACGACGACGTTGCGGGTGAAGTACGGGCCGTGGGCGCCGGAGAGGTTCAACTCCATGCAGTCCCGGCCGGCGACCGGGTAGACGGAGAAGCCGGTGACGGTCGGCTGGGTGGTGCGGGTGGATCGGTGGGTCATCGGGAGTCCTTCGGGTGCCGGGGCGGTTCAGAGGCCGGGGTTCCGGGGGCGGTCACAGGCCGGCCGGTCGGAGACTTCAGAGACTGCCGGAGACTTCACAGGTTGAGGGCGTCGAGGACCGACTCGATCGCCAGGACGCCGCCCAGGCCCAGGACCGCGAGGGTGGTCGTGTAGGTGGTGCGGGCCTTGATCGCGTCGATGACGGAGAGGTTGAAGTACTCCTTGAACATCCAGAAGCCGGGGTCGTTGACGTGGGAGAAGGCGATCGAGCCGCAGGAGACGGCGAGCACCAGGATCTCCGGGTGGACCCCGCTCCCTGCGAGCAGGGGCAGCACGACGCCCGAGGCCGTGACGACCGCGACCGTGGCAGAACCCAGGGCGATGCGGAGGATGGCCGCGATCAGCCAGGCCAGAACGATCGGCGAGATGGACCAGCCGTCGGTCAGGTCCTTGATGTAGTCGGAGATGCCGCCGTCGATGAGGACCTGCTTGAAGGCGCCGCCGGCGCTGATGACCAGCAGGATCATCGCCATGGCCTGGGCGGCCGAGCGGCAGGACTCGGCGACCTCGGCCAGGCTGCGCCCGATTCGCGGTCCGAAGGCCCACATCGCCAGGAGCAGGGTCAGCAGCAGCGCGATCGGCGCCGAGCCGACGAAGGCGACGAAGTGCAGGAGCGGGCTCTCGCCGGAGACCGCCAGTTCGACGACGGCGGCCCCGGCGATCAGCACCACGGGGAAGAGCGCCACGGACAACGACCAGGCCATGCCCGGCATTTCCGCTTCGCTGAAGACGCGGTCGCTCACCAGGCCCTTGGGCAGGGCGGGGTCCATCCGGCGGACGAAGGGGAGTCGCGGCCACAGCAGGGCGATGAGCGCGCCGGCCGGGACGGCGATGAACAGACCGTAGAAGAGCGTCAGTCCGACCGAGGCGTGGAACGTCGCGGCCACGGCGGTGGGGCCCGGGTGCGGGGGCAGGAAGCTGTGCATGGTGGACAGGGCGATCGACATCGGCAGCCCGACCCAGAGCAGGTTCGCCCCGGTGACCCGGACGAGGGTGAACGCGATCGGCACGATGATGACGAAGGCGACCTCGTAGAACATGGTCACGCCGATGAGTATGGCCGCCACGACCATGGCGATCTGCACCCACCGCGGACCGAAGCGGGCGAGGAGCCGGTCGGCTATTCGCTGGGCGGCGCCGGAGTCGCCCATGACGCGGCCGACCATGGCGCCGAGCCCGATGGTCAGCATCGTGTCACCGATCTGGTCCCCGATGCCTGTGGAGAGGACCTCCGGGATCTCGGCCACCGGAATGCCCTGGACCAGGGCGACCGAGACCGCGACGAGCAGTAGGGCCGCGAAGCCGTTGAGCCTCAGCCTGGTCATGAGCAAGAGCAGCACCATGACACTGATGCCGACGACGAGCAGAGGCAACGTCAGTTCTCCTTCGAACCCTGGGCGGACGGCCGGTGATGCGGGGATTTGCGCATGCAGCCCGGCTACCCGTCCGGATACCCGGACGGCGTCCATGTATGAGAACGGAGGTTAGGTTGATGAACGGGGTCGGTCAATGGGTGTGCGACCGCGAATGTGCGAGGGGCTCCCGGGCGTCACCGTCAACTGGTCGATGTCGGACAGGGGTTATGGCATGCCGAGTCGGCGGGCCCGGCGCGGTTATTTCACCGCGCCCGCTGTCACCCCCCGCGTCAGAGAGCGCTGGAAGAGGATAAAGAAGACGATCATCGGGATGACGCCGAGGAGGGCGGCGGCGCTCAGGGCGGTGGGGTCGCTGGTGTACTGCCCCTGCATGACGGACAGGCCGAGCGGCACGGTCTGGTTCTCGTTGGAGATCAGCAGAACGAGCGGGTAGAGGAACTCGTTCCAGCTCCAGACGAAGAACAGCACGCACATCACGGACAGGGTGGGCCAGCTCATCGGGAGGACGATGCGCCACAGGATCGTCCACCGCCCGGCCCCGTCCATCGAAGCGGCCTCGATCAGCTCGCGGGGGAAGCCGCTGAAGACCGAGGAGAGCAGATAGGTGCCGAAGGCGCTGTACGTGATGCCGACGAGGATCGTGTAGCCCAACTTGCCGTCGTACAGCCCTAGCTCCTTGAACAGATAGTAGATCGGGTAGACCAGCCCCTCCTGCGGCACGACGTTGACGCCCAGGAAGAAGACGAGGAAGGCCGTACGCCACCGGACGCGGCCGATGCCGAGCGCGTAGGCGTTGAAGAGCGCCAGGACGACGGCGATCAGGACGACACCCAGGCTCGTCTCGACGCTGTTGACGAGCTTCTGGGTGAAGTCGACGCGCTGCCAGACGTCCCCGAGGACGTCCCAGTTCCAGGAGGCGGGCCAGGAGAGCGAGCCGTGGGCGCGGTAGTCGGCGCTGGTCTTGAAGGAGTTGAGCAGGATGACCAGGAAGGGTGCGAGGAAGGCCAGCGTGAGGACGGTGACCGCAGCGACGACGGCGTACGAGCCGGGGCCGCGGCGCGAAGCCGTGGCCTTGGCGCGGGTGCTCATATCTCCTCCCGGGCCTGGCGGGTCAGGAACGAGCCGGCGACGAGCAGCACCAGCAGGGTGATCGTGCTGGAGATCGCCGAGCCGTAGCCGACGTCGGCGCGCTCGAAGAAGTTCTGGTACGCGAAGTAGGCCGGGACCAGTGTGGAGTTGCCGGGCCCGCCGCCCGTCAGCACGAAGATCTGGGCGAAGACCTTCAGCCCGGCGATGGTCGTGGTGACCAGGACGACGTACACCTCGGGGCGCAGGATCGGCACGGTGACGCGGGTGAACCGCTTCCACCAGGAGGCGCCGTCCAGACTCGCCGCCTCGTACAGCTCGGGGTCGATGCGCTGGAGCCCGGAGATGAACAGGACAAGCGGGTAGCCGAGTTGGATCCAGACCAGCACGCCGAGGACGGTCCACAGGGCGAGGTCGGGGTCGCCGAGCCAGTTGTGGGCCAGGGACTTCAGGCCCGCCTTGTCGAGGAGGCTGTTGAGGGCGCCCTCGGGGGCGAGGATCCAGCCCCACATCAGGCCGGTGACGGCGACCGGGATGACCTGGGGCAGGTAGAGGCCGGAGCGTAGGAGGGCGACTACGCCGTCGCCGTGCTTCTTGCCGATGTAGTCGAACAGCAGGGCCGCCAGGAACAGTCCGAGCAGCGTGGGTACGACGGCCATGCCGAGGATGACGAAGGCGATGTTGCGGAAGGAGGCCCAGAAGTCGGCGTCGCCGAGCAGGCGGGTGTAGTTGTCCGGGCCGATGAAGAGGGGGCTGCCGATGCCCTGCCACTGGGTGAGGCTGTAGAAGAAGGTCATCACCAGCGGTACGGCGAGGAAGAGCAGGCTCAGCAGCAGACCCGGCAGGAGGAAGACGGCGTAGCCCCGCCCCCGGGCGGGCGGCTGGTGAATGGTTTTCACGAAAGGCTCCCTCAGCGCCGCGTAGCGAGGAACTTGGTGTACGGCGCCTCGAGTTCGGTGAGTACGGCCTTGGGCTTGGCGCCGTTCATCAGGTTCTGGGTGGCCGAGACGAACGTGTCGTAGTAGCCGGGCACCGGCCAGTCCGGGTAGAAAGCCAGCCCGTTGCTGCCCTGGTACCGCGCGAAGGCGTCGATGAGCTGCCGGGACCTGGGATTCTTGATCTCCTCCGGCTTGGCCGCCAGCGGAACGTTGCCCTCCTCGCCGATCAGCCGCTGGATCTTCGGCGACATGGTGATGTCGATGAAGTCCTCGGCCAGCTTCTTGTTCTTGGCCCGGGTCGGGACGACCCACTGGTTGCCGCCGGAGCCGAGGGTCTTCGCACTGCCCGGGTAGGGGGCGGCGGACCAGGCGAAGTCCTTGATGTCCGTGGTCAGTCCGCCGAACCACCAGTTGCCGCCGACCATGATGGGCCGCTTCTGCGAGACGAACTGTTCGGTCATGTCGGTGCCCTTGAGGCCGACGTCCTTCTGTTCGAAGTAGCCCTTGGCCAGCCACTTCTTGTAGGTGTCGACCGCGAAGGTCCACTCGGGACCGTTGAAGTCGACCTTGCCCTCGTACAGCTGGTAGTCGTCGACCCACTTCTGGTCGGCCTTGGCCAGGGCCAGCAGGTAAAGCCAGTGCGAGGCGGGGTGGTCGTTGCCGGCGTTGGCCAGCGGCGTGATGCCCGCCTTCTTGAACTTCGCCAGGGCGGCCTCGAAGCTCGCGAGGTTGGTGGGCTTGTCGACGCCGTACTCCTTGAACAGGTCGTCGTTGTAGTACGCGAGGACGAACTCGCCGTAGTTGGGGATCCCGTACCACTTCTCGCCGCCCATCTGGCCCTTGGCGTCGTAGCGGGCGGTGACGGAGGCGCTCTCGCTGATCTTCCCGCTCCAGCCGCGCTGCTCGGCGACGGCGGTCAGGTCGGTGAGCAGGCCTTGCTTGGCGAGCAGCCCGGTGGTGGCGTTGCCCTTGTTGTACTCCAGGACGTCGGGCGCCTTGTCGGAGTTGAGGATCATCCCCGCGTTCTGCTGGATCTGCTCGAAGGTCTTCTGCTCGAAGACGACCTTCACCCCGGGGTGGGTCTTCTTGAACTCGGCTATGGCGGCAGCCCAGGCCTTGCCGAGGGCGCCGTCCTTGTCCTCGTAGTGCCACAGGCGCAGCGTCTTGCCGTCCTCGGCCCCGCCGGAGCCGCCGCAGGCGGTCAGCGGCGCGAGCAGGGCGAGAGCGGTGGCGGCCAGCAAGGCGGTACGCGGCCTGCGGATGCGGTGGTCTGACATGGTGCGGCTCCACGTGGGTCGGTGTGCGGGATGGTCGGCGTGCGTCAGACGCCGAGTTCGACGTAGTTGAGGTTGATCGCCCCGGTGTCGCCGGGGGCGCGGCCGAGGGTGACGAGGTTGGTGCCGGCGGCGAGCCGGATGGTGCCGGTGACCGTCCCCCAGGTGCCCCAGTCGGTGAGCTGAGGGAAGGAGACCTGGAACGGGGCGTGCACGGTGCTGTGGTCCTCCTTCTGGGAGGTGACCGTCATGGTGCTGGTGCCGCTGGTGGCGTTGGCGTACCGGTAGGAGATGGCGTACGTGCCGGCGGCCGGGGCCTTGACGGCGAAGGTGACGGTGGGACCCTCGCTGGCCGCTTCGAGCTTGTCGACGAAGCCCATGCCCGTGTAGCCCGAGTGGTTGTTGTTGAAGTGGGCGCCGCCACCCCAGGCGGCGAAGGCGGCGTGGTAGCGCTTGGTGGCGGCCTGCGGGGTGACCTTGACCAACCGCGAGGCGTGCGGGGCGAGTTGGGCGGTGAAGGAGGTCATGCTGCCCAGGTCGGTGCCGGTCCACAGGTCGCGTACGGCGGCCGCCCCGGAGATGCCCAGCAGGCCCGCGAAGTCGATGCTCTTCGTGACCGTGGAGCTGTCGTTGCGGTTGAACAGGGCCACCGCCCACGAGCCGTCGGGGAGCTGGCCCGCCCAGCGCTCGGTGTCGCGGCTGGCGGGGTCAGTGGAGTACGGGTTGGCGCTGTGGAAGACCGGCTTGCCGACCAGGCCCTGGTTGTGCAGGGCGAGGACCTCGGTGTTGGTGTAGAACGCGGCGTTCCCGCCGATGTCGGAGTGCAGGTCGGAGACGCAGATCGGGGAGCCGGCGATGGTCATCAGGCTGATGGCGGTGCGGCGCTCGGTGTCGTTGGCGAACGTGGAGAGCATGAGGAAGTCGCCGTCGAGGATGAGCTGCCCGCGGCCGGAGCGGTGGGCCCAGCCGGTGAATCCGCAGAACGGGTTGTGCCAGTTCGGCCAGACGCTCTGCCAGCTCTGGCGGCCGCCGCTCAACCGCGTCCAACCTCCCTTGTCGGCGTCGGCGTTGATGCGCACCATGTCGCCGTACTTGAGTTCGTTCCTTGCGTCGTTCAGGTTGTGCGGCATGACGAGCGACAGCTCGATGCCGTCGCCGGCGGCCTCGTGCATCCACCGCAGCGCGGTCTCGTAGGCGGCGCTGCCGTGGGCGACGCCCACGTTGCCCAAGCCGGCGTCCGTCCCGGTCTCGTACCAGGAGAGGAAGTCGATCCGCAGGTAGGGGACGCCGAGGTTCTTGAAGTAGTTGACGTACCCCTGGATGAACTCCTTGGCGCCCGGCTTCGTCACGTCCACCCAGTACTGGTCGGAGAATCCGACGCCCACGCCGAAGATGTCGCCTGGGACGGTGATGTCCTTGACCTTGATGTCCGGGCGGCCCACCACGGTGTACGAGGGGTCGGCGACCACGTTCTTGTGGACCCAGAGCGGGTTGTGGTAAATGCCGAGGGTCATGCCCCGGTCGCCGAGGTAGTCGAGCCACCAGGCCCAGTCGTGCTGCCACTCGTCGTCGAAGGTCGTCCGGTAGCCGTTCGGGGTGAACCGGGTGCAGGCGCCCCAGCCGTCGGTGCAGGCCATCCCGTAGCCGTGCGGGGCGAGGTCCGAGGCCAGCCAGTCGACGTTGGCCTTCCACTCCGCCTCGGGGATCGGGGCGTTGTGCGGGAACGACCACCCGTAGATGTTCCAGTAGAGCGGGCCCGCGCCGGAGCGGGTGTAGACGCTGTTGCGGCTGGTCACCGGCAGTGCCGCGGCCGCCGGGACGAGACCCGATGGCTCGGCCGGTCCGTCCTGTCGCGCCACCAGCGGGCCGCCCAGAGCCGCCGCGCCGGTGCCGCGCAGCAGGAGCCGCCGGGATATCGCCTTTGATATCTCCATCTGTGCCTCCTTCGAGTCCACCGCGCGTTCCGCGCGGTGGTGGCGAGTCCCGCCGTGTACGTGGGTGGTGCTGGACCCCCGGGCCCGGCGGCGGGGTCGGAGTCAACCGGGCCCGGGGAGTGGCGGTCGCCGGAGCTAGCCGGCGAGGTCGAGGACCGCGTAGCCGAAGCCGTCGGCGGAGATCGTGCCGTCCGCCGTCCGCACCCCCTCGGTCTCGACGGGGCGTGCCGCGGCCAGGCCCGGGTGGTCGATGGCCAGCCGGGCGGGCGCGCGGCGCGGGTTGACCACGACGAGGTAGCGGCCACCGCGTACGTAGACGAAGGGCCAGCCGTCGTTCAGTACCTCCAACGAGCCTTCGGGGCCGAGGAGTTCGGGGTGGGCGGTGCGCAGCGCGATCAGCCGGCGGACCAGGTGGAGCAGGGAGGTTTCGTCGGCCTTCTGCGTGGCTACGTCGGGGCGGTCCGGGGCCGGGTCGAGCGGGAGGTAGAGGCGGTCGGCAGGGGCGGTGGAGAAGCCGGCGTTCGCCCTGGCGTCCCACTGCATGGGGGTACGGGAGCCGGCCCGGTTGTAGCGGGGGCCCAGCACGCTGCCTTCGGTGTCGGGCAGGTCCGGCACGTAGCGCATGCCGATCTCGTCGCCGTAGTAGATGGCCGGCAGGGTCGGCCAGGTGAGGTGGAAGGCGAAGGCGGCTGGGAGCTGTTCGGGTGCGCGCGGGCCGCAGTTGAGGCGCGCGAAGTCGTGGTTGGAGGTGGGCAGGGAGATGAGCCCCGCGCCGCCGATGGTCTCGATGGCGGCGCGCCAGGCGTCCAGGAAGGGCTTCGGCGAGCCCTTGCCCTCGGCGTCGAAGAAGCAGTCGACGGGGTCCCAGTCGTCGTTGTCGATGCCGTGCCGGTTGTTCCACAGCGAGCGCAGCGGCCGGCCCACGGTGGGGCCGCCGAACTGGAGGAAGAAGTCGGCGTGGAAACCGGCCGGGACGGCCACGGCCGGGTCGCCCCACTCGGAGAGCAGCGCTGCCTTGGGGTGCGCCCGGTCGAGCCAACTCCGCAGCTCGGTCCAGAGCTTGGCGGTCTCGACGTGCCCGGGGTCGTCCTTGACGAGGGAGGCGGCCATGTCGACGCGGAAGCCGGACAGGCCCAGGGCCAGCCAGTGATCCATGACCTCGCGCAGGGCAGCCCGGTTGGCGCGGGGGCCCTCGGCGTCCACGGGCTGCCGCCACGGCTCGGCTGGATCCGTACGGGCGTAGCCGAAGTTGAGCGCCGGCTGGGAGTCGAAGAAGTTCGGCAGGTAGAACCCGGGGCGGGTGCCGGGGGAGCGGACGAACCCCTCCGGGCGGGCCTCCGTCTCGGCCCAGATGTAGCGGTGGTCGGACGGGTCGCCGGCGGAGTCCCGGAACCAGGGATGCTGGTCGGAGGTGTGCCCGGCGACGAGGTCGAGGAGTACGCGGATACCGCGCGCCCCTGCGGCTTCGACGAGCTTCGCCAGGTCGTCGTTGGTGCCGTAGCGGGGCGCGACGCTTGTGTAGTCGGAGATGTCGTAGCCCGCGTCGCGGAACGGGGAGGCGAAACAGGGGTTGAGCCAGACGGTGTTGACGCCCAGCCAGGCCAGGTGGTCGAGGCGCTCGGTGATGCCGTTGAAGTCGCCGATCCCGTCGCCGTTGGAGTCGGCGAAGGACTGCGGATAGATCTGGTAGAGAACGGCGCCGGTCAGCCAGGAGGGGACGGCCCGGTCTGAGGTCATCAGGGTGCACGGCCTTTCGCTCGGGAACTCCATGGAGCCGAAGGCTTATGGGTGGCGGGGCGTCACGGGGTTCAAGGGGACGGACGGGCTCAACGAACGGCGGTGTCGACGGCCTGCCGGATGGCGAGGCTGGCCGCGCCGCGGGCCCACAGGCCGTGGTGGACGGGGTCGACGTGGAGGGCGCAGTCGCGTGCGGCGTCGGAGAAGGCGTGCGCCGCCAGCGCGTCCTGCATCGCCGGGCCGAACAGGTCGTACGCTGCGGCCCCTTCGCCCGCAACGATGATCTTCTGGAGGTTGAGCAGGTTGCACAGCCCCGCCAGCCCCCGCCCGAGGGCGGTGCCGGCCTCGGCGAACGCGGCGCGGGCGACGGCCCGAGCAGCGGTCGGCCCGTGGCGGGCCAGCCGGACGGCCTCGCCGATGGTCGGGCAGTCGAACGGTCCCGCGTCGCGGATGTGGCGGAGGACGGCGCGGTCGGAGGCGAGGGCCTCCAGGCAGCCGCGGCTCCCGCAGCCGCACATCGGCCCGGCCGGATCCTGCGGCAGATGGCCGAGCTCCCCGGCGATCCCGCCGCTGCCCGCGAAGAGCTCGCCGTTCAGGACGAGCCCGCAGCCGATGCCCGGGCCCACGGTGACCACGGCGAACGAGGCGACGTCCCGGCCCTCGCCGAACCAGTGCTCGGCGACGGCCAGCGTGTTGACGTCGTTGTTGACGGTGACCGGCATGCCCGTGGCCGCTGCGAGCGGGCCCGCCACATCCACGTTCTGCCAGTCCAGGATCGCCGAGTAGCGGCAGACCCCGCTCGCGGAGTCGACGTGCCCGCCGACGCCCACCCCGACGCCCAGCGCCCGCTCGGCACCGTGCGGCACGGCCGCGAGGAGGTCCCGCGTCACGGCGGCCGCGGCAGCGAAGGCCGTGTCCGGACGGGGGTCGGGGATGGGCAGTTCGGCCCGCGCGAGCACCTGCGCCGCCATGTTCGTGATCACGCCCGACACCTGCGCCGGGCCGATCTTGATGCCGACGGCCACGTGCCGGTCCGGGTTGACCTCCAGCATCCGCTGCGGTCGGCCCCTGCCTCGCGGCGCCGCGTCCGTCTCGCGCAGGAAGTCGTGCTCCAGCAGCGGCGGCAGCAGCCGGGTCACCGTCGACGGGGCGAGCCTCATGCGCCGGGAGAGCCCCGTACGGGAGATGGGTCCCGCCGTGAGCACGAGGGCGAACATCTCCGCCCTGGTCGGCTCGCGGATCAGATCTGTCACCGCGATCCTGGCCCGGGTCATCTCCCGTACCTCCGTCCGAACCGATCTGGAGCGGTGCCTGTTGCCCGCGAATGACGGGAGTGTGTCCGCCGTGATTTTCATGGGTCAAGCAAAAAAATAGGAGCGTTACCCGACCGTTATCTGCGAGTTGAGGGCAGCTTCACTCTGTACGCAGCATCTAACGGATGTTGTTTTCTTGCTTGACACAAGAAAGAAAGGGATCCAGCCTACCGGCCATCAACTCTCCGCAGCCGACTGGGAGATGCCCGCCGGGGCCGCCTCCCATCAGGAGTCACTGATGACCCGTCGTACGCGCTCGATAACCCTGGCCGGAACGGCCGCGCTTTTCCTGGCCGGCCTCATCGCGCCCTCCGCCCAGGGCGCACAAGCCCCCTTCGCCGGCCCGTCCTCCGACGCCGTGGCGGCCGCCGACGCGCCGCGCGTCACCGTGACCACCGACGCCGCCCGCTACGCGCCGGGAAAGGCGGTGAAGGTCACCGTCAACGTCGCGAACGAGCAGAGCCGCCCGCTCCTGGGCCACCGCCTCCGTCTCACCGCGCGCCACCTCGACGACACGGCTGGACGACAGACGACCGCCGTCCAGCCGCTCGCCGCGGGCAAGTCCGGGGAGCGCACGTTCACTTGGCGCCCACCGAAAATGGACTTCACCGGCTATCTGCTCCAGGTCGACCTCCTCGACGTACGCGGCCGGACGGTCGGCACCGGCTACTCGGCCGTCGACGTCTCCTCCGACCCGAGCCGCTTCGTCCGCTACGGATTCGTCTCCGCGTACAACCAGAACGTGGACCCCAAGGCGGTCGCCCAGTACCTGAAGGACCACCACATCACCGACGTCCAGTTCTACGACTGGCACTGGAAGCACCACGTCCCGCTCGCCGGCAGCGTGGCCGAGCCTGCCGCCGAGTGGCAGGACCTCGCCGGACGGCAGACGCTCCGCACCACGGTGAGCGCCCTCATCGACGAGGTGCACCAGAACAACGGCCGCGCCCTCGACTACAACCTCCTCTTCGGCGCCGACGACGACTACCTCGAGGACGGCAGCGGCGCCGAGCTGGAGTGGGGCCTCTTCAAGGACAAGACCTGCACCGACCAGGACTCCCACGGCCCGCTGCCCTCGTCCTGGCCCGTCCAGCGCATCTACCTCTTCGACCCGGCCAACCCCGAGTGGCAGGACTACATCGCCGCCAAGGAGAACGACACGTACAAGGTCTACCCCTTCGACGGCTTCCAGGCCGACCAGCTGGGCAACCGCGGTGTCCGCTACACCTGCGACGGCCAGGAGGTCAACCTCCCCGACCGCTACTCCTCGTTCCTCAGCGCCTTCGCGGAGAAGACGGGCAAGAGCGTCACCTTCAACGCCGTCGACCAGTACGGGCAGGACCAGGTCGCCGCCAACCCCTCGCTGGACTACCTCTACGCCGAGACCTGGGGCCACGAGTCGTGGGGCAAGCACCAGACGTACAAGTCGCTCCAGGACACCATCGAGCACAACTGGGCGGCCGGCGGCCACAAGAACAGCGTGCTGGCCGCCTACGTCAACAAACCGCTGTCCGACGGGGCGAAGCGCGAGTTCAACACCCCGGGCGTGCTCACGGCCAACGCCGTCATCTTTGCCTCGGGCGGTGTCCACAACGAGCTCGGCGACGTCGAGCACATGCTGGGCAGCGAGTACTACCCCAACACGACGCTCAGCATGAGCGCCGAGCTCAAGGAGAGCATCGGCCACTACTACGACTTCCTCGTCGCCTACCAGAACCTCCTGCGCGACCAGGACGTCCAACCGGCCGAGTCCCGTACGGAGTCGGTGTCCGTCCCGACGTCCACCGACGGGAAGGGCGACACGGTGTGGACCTTCGCCCGCACCAAGGGCGGCACCGAGGTGCTGCACTTCGTCAACCTGCTCGGCAACACCGACACCAACTGGGTCGACAAGCAGGGCGCCCGCGCGAAGCCGACCGCCCAGCAGGACGTGAAGGTCAAGCACTACTACCAGGGCGCGCAGCCCCGTGAGGTCAACTTCGCCTCGCCGGACGTCGACGGCGGCCGGGCGCGGCAGCTCGACTTCACCCAGGGCAGCGACAACAAGGGGAGTTACGTCGAGTTCACCCTGCCCAGCCTGAACTACTGGGACATGGTCTGGGTCGACTGACGGCCGAACCGACCACCACGGCGGAGGTGGGGGTCCACCCGGGGGCTGTGTCCGACGCGCTCTCCGGGCCCGCCGCCCTGCCGAAGCAGACAGGTTCAACCTCTGCCGTCAAGTCGCGGTCCTGGCCACCCTCGCCCTCGCCACCGCTAACACGCTTGAAGCCGATTGCCTGTCAGCCTCCACGACGTCCGGAGAGCCCTGGGAATCCGATTGTGAGGGACTGCCTGGCCCCATCCGGTGTCACCGCGCGGTCGGGGGCGTGGCGGCGCCTGCCGGAGGACAACCTGATTTCGGCATCGATGGTGCGGGCGTCCATGGGGCTCCTTACGCGGTCCGGTGCAGCAGGTGGGCGGCCACCTCGGTCAGGTCGGCCTTCGGGCAGGGCAGGGGTGCTGCCGAATGCAGGGCGTGCAGAGCGCGCTGGTGGTGGATGTGGGCCCAGGCCTCGGTACGGCGGCGGCCTCCGGCCCGGTCGATGAGGAGGGCGGCTTCGGTCAACTGCCCCTCGGCCAGCGGGCGTTCGAGGAGGAGGCGGGCGAGGCGGGAGGAGGCCGGGGTGCTGGCGGCCAGCGCCTCCAGCACGGGGAGGGTCTTCTTGCCGCTGGTCAGGTCGCCGCCGGCCGGTTTGCCGGTGCGATGCGGGTCACCGAAGACGCTGAGGACGTCGTCGATGGCCTGGAAGGCCACTCCCAGGTGCCGACCGAAGTCGCGGTAGGCGGTGACAGCCTCGCCGCGCGCCCCGGCGAGGGCGGCGCCCATGGCGGCGGCGCAGCCGAGCAGGGCGCCTGTCTTGCCGCTGGCCATGGCGAGGTACTCCTCCACGGTGACCGCGTCCGGCCCGGTGAAGGCACGGGACTCGAAGGCCAGGTCTTCGGCCTGGCCGCGCACCAACCAGTCCAAGGCGCCGACGAGTTCACCGAGGGCGGCCCGCGACCCGGTGCGGGCGGCGGTGGCCATGGCCACCGTCAGCATCGCGTCCCCGGCCAGGACGGCGGGCCCGGTGCCGTAGGCCTTCCACACGGTCGGGCGGGACCGACGCAGCTCGTCGCCGTCCATGATGTCGTCGTGCACTAGGGAGAAGCCGTGCACCAGTTCCACGGCCACGGCGGCGGGTACCGCGTCCCGCGCCGCCCCGCCGGCGGCCTCGGCGGCGAGCAGGGCGAGCGCGCAGCGGATGCCCTTGCCGCCGGGGGTCGCCGAGGGGGAGCCGTCGGCGGCGCACCAGCCGAAGGAGTAGCCGACGATGCGGGCGAGCCAGGGGTGCAGCCGGTCCACGGCCTCTCTGAGCGCGGGCTCCACCAGGGGGCGGGCGCGGGCGAGCGGACGGGGGACGAGTGCCGGTGCGCTGGTCATGCACCCAGTCCACCGGGCCGCCCCTCCCGGCGGAACGCCCTTGCCGTACAGAGGTGTTGAAACTGTTGCGCGGCCGCGCAACTTCTTGCGACGTCATCGTCACGAGCATGGTCGCACCGCGGGCCATCACCCTGGACGCCGGCGAGGCGTTCACGGAACGCCTCGCCTAGGTCGCCGCACGATCCATCGACCGCTGACCGAGATCGACGGCGCCTCAGCGCGCAGGGATTCCGGGTCGCGGCAGCATGGAGCCCCACGGCCCGGCAGACCTATCGCATCCCTGGCATCCTCTGGGATCCGCATGGCTTCGAGGAGTGGCAGCCCCCGGCACAGTGGAACGCGCTATTCCCGCTCGGTCCTGCGCAGGCCGTGCGTGGGCGTCCACCATTCGATGACGAGCTTCGTGGCCTTGTCGTCGAGGCGGGTGTGTACGACCTCGGCGATGTCGGCGTGGAAGAGTTCGCCGTCCGGTCCGTTGGTGATGGGCCCGGCGGAGATCGCGCGGCCGGAGATCTTCGCCTCGCCCGGCCACTGCGCCTCGGCGCCCTCGACCGGGTCCACCGTGGCGCTGTGCAGGGCGAACCGCGGGTCGCGCCGGAGATCCGCGCCCTTGCGGGCGTTCGGCATCGAGCCGAAGGCCAGTTGGCCGCCCTCGAAGACCGTCTCGATCCCGGAGATCCGCGGCGACCCGTCGGCCCGCAAAGTGGCGATCGTCTTGTGCTTGTGGGCGTCGAACAGCGCCCGCACGCGCCCTGCGAAGTCCGGCGCCGCCTGTTCGAAGTCGTGCCACGTTGTCATGGGTCGATGGTCGCACGGAGGTCGGCACACCTCCGGTGGGGCTTCAGCGCCGTGTCGGCCCGACCCTCGCGGTGCGGCCGGGCCTCCGCCGTGCCCGCCCGACCCCCGCCGTGTCGGCAGAGGCTGGGCGCCAGGCCTTACGGCGTGGGGACGGGGTTCTGGGCCGCCATCGGATTCTGTACGGCCCGCGCGTCAAGGCCTCACGGCGCGGGGATCAGGTCCGTCGCCGTGCGGCGGGCGCGGTCGGCCGTGGGGTCGTCCGGGGCTTCCTGGGCGCGGAGTTCGGCGGCCACCCGCGCGTGGTAGGCGTCGACCTCGGCGCGGATCGTGTCCTCGTCCCAGCCCAGCACCGGCGCCACGAGCCGGGCGGCGGGCTCCGCCGCCTCAACGCCCCGGTCGTCGGCGTCGATCGAGATGCGGGCGCGGCGGGTCAGGACGTCGTCGAGGTGCAGGGCGCCCTCGTGGGTCGCCGCGTACACGATCTCCGCGCGCAGGTGGCCCGCGCCGCCCGGCAGCGGCTCGGCCAGGGTCGGGTCCTCGGCGATGAGCGCGCGGAGCTCGGGGAGCAGGTCACCGTAGCGGCCGAGCAGGCGCCGCACCTCGGCCTCGTCCACGCCCAACTCCACGGCCAGCAGAGGCACTCGGTTGAGCAGGGCGGCATATCCCTCGGCGCCCGCGAGCGGGGTCCGGTCGGTGATCGAGGCGGGGACGCCGCCGGTGAGTGGGGTGCGGTCGGCGGCCGAGGCCGGGACGGCGCCCGCGGGCGGCATGTGGTCGGGGGCGGCGGCGAGGTCCTTGGCGGCCTCGTCCACCGCGTCCGCGGCCATCACCCGGTACGTCGTGTACTTCCCGCCCGCCACCGCGACCAGCCCCGGCCGCGGGTGCAGGACCGTGTGGTCGCGGGAGAGCTTCGCCGTGTCGGCCGACTTTCCCGCGACCAGGGGCCGCAGGCCCGCGTAGACGGACACGATGTCGTCCCGCGAGATCGGCGTCCGCACCCACTGGTTGACCTGCTCGATGAGGTAGTCGACGTCCGCGGCGGAGGCGACGGGGTGCGCCTTGTCCAGCGTCCAGTCGGTGTCGGTGGTGCCGATCTGCCAGTGGCGGGCGCGCGGGATGATGAACAGGACGCTCTTGCCGGCCCGCGTGATGAGCCCCTTGTCGCCCTCGATCTTCTCGCGCGGTACGAGGATGTGGACGCCTTTCGAGGCGCGGACCTCGACACCGGACGCGCCCGCGAGGGCGTCGACCTCCTCGGTCCACACCCCGGCCGCGTTGATCACGACGCGAGCGCGGACATCCAACTGGCGCCCGGTCTCCAGGTCTTCGACGGTCGCGCCCGTGACCCGCTCGCCGTCGCGCAGCAGTCCGACGGCCTTCGTACGGTTGGCGGCCAGCGCGCCGTGGCTCGCGGCGGTACGGACGAGCGTCATCGTGTGCCGCGCGTCGTCGACGCTGCCCTCCCAGAACTGCACGGCACCGGTGAGGGTTTCCGGGTTGAGGCCGGGGAACGCCTCGAGCGCCTTGGCCCGGCTGAGCTGGCGGTGGTGGGGGAGGCCGCGGGTCTTGGCGCGGAAGCCGCCCATGTTGTCGTAGAGGGTGAGGCCCGCGGTGACGTACGGGCGCTCCCAGCCGCGCCGGGTGAGCGGGTAGAGGATCGGCATCGGCTTCACCAGGTGCGGGGCGAGGTGCTTCAGCAGCAGGGCGCGGTCGCGCAGCGCCTCGGCGACGAGGTGGAAGTCGAACATCTCCAGGTAGCGCAGGCCGCCGTGGATCAGTTTCGTGGTGCGGCTGGAGGTGCCGCTCGCCCAGTCGCCGGCCTCGACGACGCCGACCCGCAGTCCGCGGGTCGCGGCGTCCAGCGCGGTGCCGGCGCCGACCACGCCGCCGCCGATGACGAGGACGTCGAGCGGGTGGTCCTCGGACGTCCCGGCCATTTCCCGCAGCGCCTCGGCGCGGGCTTCCCGGGACAGTGCGGCTGACTTCATGATCGCTCCAAGGTTGTCGGTCGGGCCTCCTGGTCGGACCTCCTGCCTCGACGCTGCGGGGCCGAGCCCCCGGCGGGCAAGCCGGTGCACCTTCGTGCAGGCCGTTTCCCCGGGCTGCCCGGGGACGTGCCGGGTGGCCCTGCACGATCGTGCAGCTAG
>NZ_LIQY01000139.1 GCF_001418495.1 Streptomyces pathocidini
TAGGTCACCGCCGAACAATCTTTAGCCGCGGTTCCTGGACCTTTTGGTCCAGGAACCGCGGCTTTTTGTGTTCTCCGCCGGGTGGACCGCGCGTAATGGCGTTGCGCGAGGGGTGGTGGCCGGTGCGAACATCGACGCATGGGGCATGAGGGGTATCGGATCCGGACCGTGCGCGCGGACGACTGGCCTGCGCTGAAGGAGTTGCGGCTGGCCGCGCTGAGCGACCCGGTCGCGCGGGTGGCGTTCGTCTCGACCTACGAGGACAGCAGCGCGCAGGCGGACGAGTTCTGGCGCGGGCGGGCCACACCGATCGTCGAGGGCGGGAACGCGACCAGCCTGATCGCGGCCGACCGGGACGGCCGCTGGGTCGCGATGCTCGCGCTGCTGGACGAGACGGGGGACCGGGCCGTCCAGGACGAGAGCGGGGACGGTGGCGCGCCGCAGCAGATGCATGTGGTGAGCGTGTACGTGCGCCCCGAACACCGTGGCACGGGCGTTGCCGAGCGGTTGTTCCGTGCGGCCGTCGACTGGTCCTGGGAGAACACCGAGGCGGAGCGCGTAGGGCTGTGGGTGCATAGCGACAACGTCCGCGCCCGCGCCTTCTACCGGCGCATCGGCTTCGCCGAGACGGGCGAGACGATGGCGTTTCCGACGAGGCCGGACGAGCTGGAGTACGAAATGGTGCTGCCGCGACCGTAGTTGCCGACGCCGTCGGCCTTCTTCAGCCCAGAGGGGTATTGAGCCAACGGGCCTTGGCCTGTTCCTCGGAGCGAATCAGCGCCAGGGTGGGGAGGCCGCGGAGGGGGCCTTCGGCCAGGAGCTCCGGGAGTTGGGGGAGTGGGGCGACGGAGGCGATGTCGTCGAGCACGAGCGTCAGTGGTGGGTCGAGCCGACCGTCAGATGACCGTTCGGCCATGCGGCGGCCGTGCTCGACCACGCTCGACGCGAGTGCTGTCAGCAGGGGCATCGCACCCGGCTGGGCGCGCGGGTCCTCGATCGCTTCGCCCATCACGTAAAGCGTTCCCCCCTCGGCCACGAATGATTCCAGCGCGAGGGTGTCGGCACGGGTGGGGTTGCAGGCGTTCCTGATGTGGATCGAGGAGAGCGCGGACAGGGCGCGGGCGGTGAGCTGCTGGGCGATCTCGCGGCGCTCGGGGTGCGCGGTGAGTGTGGCCTCCAGCTCGCCCGCGGCGCCGGGGGCGGCCTTGGGGTGGGTACGGAGAATGCGTACGGCGTCGTGTGCGGCGCCTCCCGACGCCCAGCGGTGCACTTGGCGGAACGGTTGGCCGTCGACGGCCGCGGCGTGCAGCCAGCTGCGCAGTAGCGTTTCCGCGGCGTCCGCCATGGCCGAGTCCAGGGTGTTCGCGGGGCGCACGGGGGCGAGCAGTGCCGCGGCTCGGGCTGCCGCGATGTCGCGGGACTCGCAGTCGGTGGTCGGGGACCAACGGAGACGGGCGGGGGTGTCGAGGAGGTGGCTCGGGTCGTAGAGGTGTGTCGGGCCCAGTTTGGCGCGGGCCTCCTTGGACTCGGACCAGAGGGCCGGGTCGGAGGTGACCACCAGGAGTGGACCATCCGCGGAACGGATGGCCTGGAGGGCGAGTTCCCGGCGGGCGCCGGCCTGGGTGCCCGTCCGACTGCTGGTTCCGTCAGCGGTGAAGTGGAGGCCGAGCAAGGGGTGTTGGGCTTCTGAGCGTGGCTGCTCCGGTGTGTGGGCCACGTCGGCGGGGTGCGCGTTCGGTACCTGGGAGCGGTTGGTGGTCTCCTCCTTGCCCAGGTCTACGGGGGCCGCCGTTCTCGGCGCGGCGTGGTCCGCAGGTGCCGGGCGGCTGTGGTCGGTGGCTTCTGGGGCGGTGCTGGTGTCGGTGGGGACTGGGGGAGCGAAGCGGGCCTCGGCGGCTGCTGCCCGGGCGCGGGCACGGGTGGCGCGCCAGCGGGTGATGGTTCCTATGGCGAAGACGGTCAGCACGATGAGGACCATCAACTCGCCGATGAGCAGCCCCCAGAACAGCCCGTAGCCGGAGAGTTCGTCCGGTGGCGTCTGCGGCCAGGCGGCCGGCAGGTTGTGGGGCTGGGCGGCCAGGTGGCGCATGGCCAGGGGGGTGTGCGTGAAGTGCACGCCTTCGGGCCAGGCTCCGTGAGAGAAGAGCCCTGCCAGGCCGGTGGCCGTCCAGACCAGCACCGTCAGGCCGAGCAGGAAGCCGAGCAGGCCCAGCAGGAGGCCGTCCGGGATGCCGCGGTCGGAGCCGGACCCCGGCCGCACTCCTCGTACGCTCGATCCGGATGCCATGACGTCATGCCACCGTGGACTCGTCGGCCAGGTGGGGGTGTTCGAGGGTCTCCGGATGTGAGGTGCCCGTCGGCTCTCCCGGCCGCGAGGACTCCGTCATGGCGCGGTCCGTGTAGACCAGCGGCCGCTCGGCCTCGGTCACCAGGTGTTTGACGACCTGGACGTTGCCGTTGACGTCCCACACCGCGATGCCGGGCGTCAGGGTTGGAATGATCTCCACCGCCCAGCGGGGCAGGCCGAGCACCTGGCCGGTGGCTCGCGCCTCGTCGGCTTTCTGGGCATAGATCGTGCGGGTGGAGGCCATCTTGAGGATGGCCGCGGCCTCCCGGGCTGCCGCGCCGTCCACGACGTCGCTCAGGTGGTGGACCACCGCGACGAACGAGAGGCCCAGCCGACGGCCGAACTTCAGCAGGCGCTGGAAGAGCTGGGCGACGAAGGGGGAGTTGATGATGTGCCAGGCCTCTTCCACCAGGAAGATCCGCTTCTTGCGGTCCGGGCGGATCCAGGTGTGCTCCAGCCACACGCCCACGATCGCCATCAGGATGGGCATCGCGATCGAGTTGCGGTCGATGTGCGAGAGGTCGAAGACGATCAGTGGGGCGTCCAGGTCGATGCCGACCGTGGTCGGTCCGTCGAACATGCCCCTCAGATCGCCGTCCACCAGTCGGTCCAGCACCAGTGCGACGTCCAGGCCCCAGGCGCGTACGTCGTCGAGGCCGACGTTCATGGCCTCGGCCGACTCCGGCTCGGGATGGCGGAGTTGCTCGACGATGTCGGTCAGGACGGGCTGCCGGTCGGTGATCGTCTCGTTCACATAGGAGTGGGCGACCTTGAGGGCGAAGCCGGAGCGCTCGTCCAGGCCATGCCCCATGGCGACCTCGATGATCGTGCGCAGCAGGGCGAGCTGGCCGGTCGTGGTGATCGACGGATCGAGGGGGTTGAGCCGGATGCCGCTGTCCAGGGCGGCCGTCGGGTCCAGCCGGATGGGGGTGATGCCCAGTTCCTGGGCGATGAGGTTCCACTCGCCGACGCCGTCCTCGCCCTGCGCGTCCAGCACCACCACCTGCCGGTCGCGGAAGCGGAGTTGGCGCAGCACGTAGGTCTTCTCCAGCGCCGACTTGCCGTTGCCGGACTCGCCGAGGACGAGCCAGTGCGGGGCGGGCAGTTGCTGGCCGTAGAGCTGGAACGGGTCGTAGATGTAGCCCTTCCCGGAGTACACCTCGCGCCCGATGATCACCCCGGAGTCGCCGAGGCCGGGCGCGGCGGTGGGCAGGTAGACGGCCTGCGCTTGCCCGGTGGAGGTGCGGACGGGCAGCCGGGTGGTCTCGACCTTCCCGAAGAGGAAGCTCGTGAAGGCTTCGGTGACGGCGGCGAGCGGGTCGGCGGCCATGCTGTGAGCTCCTACCGTCGGATACCGGTCGCAAAGGGCAGGGTGTTCACGAACGCGCGGTGGTGTTCGCGGTCGCACCACTCCAGCTTCAGGTACGACTTGCCCGCCGAGGCGCGGATGGTGCGCTTGTCGCGGGCCAGGGCCTCGGGGGTGCGGGACGAGACGGTGATGTAGCCGACCAGGTTGACCCCGGCCGCGCCGCTCGCCAGGTCCTCGCCGCGCTGGTCGAGTCGGCCGTGCGCGGCGATGTCGCGGGGGTCCACGGTCCGGTTCATCTTGGCGGCTCGGCTGGCCTCGGCCTCGTCGTTGGTCTTCTCGGTCAGCATCCGCTCGATGGCGATCTCGGTGGGCTCCAGGTCCATGCAGACCGCGACCGTGCGGATCACGTCGGGGGTGTGGACGAGCAGCGGGGCGAGGAAGTTGACGCCGACCGGGGTCATCGGCCACTCCTTGACCCACGCCGTGGCGTGGCACCACGGCTGGCGGGTGGCCGACTCCCGCGTCTTGGCCTGGAGGTAGGACGGTTCCATCGCGTCCAGTTCAGCCGGCCAGGCGTTGCGCTGGGTCATGGCCTGGATGTGGTCGATCGGGTGGTCCGGGTCGTACATGGAGTGGATGAGGGAGGCCAGGCGGGCCTGGCCCAGAGGCTGGCGTACGCGGATGTCGGCCTCGGCCAGGCGGGCGCAGATGTCGGTCAGCTCGCGCGCCATGACGACGGCCAGGCCCGCGTCCTTGTCGATCCTGCCGCGCCCTTGGGGGCGGGACGCGCGGGCCAGCGTCTGGGCCTCGGCGGCCAGTTCGCGCGTGTGGTGCATGCAGGCGACGAGGTACGCGCGGTGCTGCTCGGAGGAGGTCGAGACCATCGACTGGAGCTGGTCGTAGGACTCCCTGAGCCAGCCGGGGGAGCCGGAGTCGCCGCGTGCGTCGACGTCCTTGGCGTGTGCGTCGGGGTCGGCGGGGAGGGTGCGGGCCAGCATCTGGAGCCGGGTGACGAAGCCGTCTCCGTTGGCGACGTGCTTGAGTAGCGTGCCGAACCGGTCGACCAGGGCCTCCTGGTCCTCGCTGTCCCGCAGGCCGACGCCGGGCCCTTCGATCTCGATGGCGGCGGTGACGGTGCGCCGGTCGGCGTGCAGCAGGACCGCGACCTCGTCGGGCCCGAACGGGGCGGCGAGCCAGTTGATCCGGCCGATGCCGGGTGGTGGCCCGACCTCCACCTCGCGGCCGTCGAGGCGGGTGCCGGCCTCGGGAGCGGCGGAGCGGTAGGCGGTGCCGCGGCGGACGGTGCGCTTGAAGGAGCGGTTGATCTCGAACCACCGGTAGAACGTGCGCTGCTTGTACGGCACGTAGACCGCGGCCAGGGCGATCAGGGGGAAGCCCATGAGTGTGGCGATACGCAGGGACAGCACGGGGACGAGCAGCCCGCACATCATGCCGAGGAAGGCCCCCGCAATGATCAGCGCGATCTCGCCGGTCTCCCGGTTCTTGCCGATGATGGCGTTCGGCCGGGCCCGGCCGATGNNGCTGCGGCTGCTGCTCGGCCCCCCGTCTGCGGGGCGCCCACTCTTACTACACCGCCGCGGCCCATCGGGTTCCATCCGGGCCGCAGAGGCTTCGGCGGACAGTGGCCCGGGCCTCCTACGGCCTGTCAACGGCCCTCGCCTCCCCCGCGGTTGTCGGCGCCCGAACCCGTACGGCTGGGACGGTCCGTACGCGGCGGTGGTGCGGCG
>NZ_LIQY01000014.1 GCF_001418495.1 Streptomyces pathocidini
ATTGTGCTTGCGCGCAAGCAGGCCGCCGGGGCGATCGAGACCGCCTGGTTCGACCGCCACCGCTCCACCCCCGTCACCGAGATCCCCACCCACTGGCCCGACTGGTACCGGGACATCGTCCAGGCCCGCATCGACACCATCACCTCCCGCCGCGACATCGCCCTCATCGAGCGCCCCGAGTGCAAGCGGCGCTGGGCCACCGATCCCTGGGAGAAGCGGGAGAAGGCCGCCCTCCGTACGTGGCTGCTCGACAAGTGCGAGGACAAGTCGCTCTGGTTCCACGTTCTCAACGACTTCGAGCAGCCCCGCACCCTCACCGTCGGCCGGCTCGCCGACGAACTCGAGAAGCAGGACGACGCCAAGGCTATCCTCAACACCGCATCTCTCTACGCTACCCACCTCGGCAAGCCCAACCTCACCCTCGCCCAGGTCCTCCAGGATGTGGTCGACGCCGAACATGTCCCGTACCTCGCCGCGTACCGCTACAAGGACAGCGGTCTACGCAAGCGCGCGCAGTGGGAGGGCATCTGGGAGCAACAGCGCGAGGAAGACCGGAGCGGCCAGCGCCTCGCCATTCCCGTACCGCCGAAGTACACCTCCGCGGACTTCGTGAAGCAGTCCTACTGGTCGAACCGCGGGAAGCTGGACGTACCCAAGGAGCGGTTCGTCTCCTACCCGGACTCGAGTCCCGGCTCCGACCCGACTCTCTTGCTCGGTTGGGCCGGCTGGGACCAACGCGACCAGGCCACCGCCCTACTGAACATCGTGAGCGAGCGCCGTAAACAGCAGGACTGGTCCGGTGAGCAGCTCGTGCCGCTGCTCGCGGGGATCAACGAGCTGATGCCGTGGCTGCGCCAGTGGTTCGGCGAGGTGGACGACGAGTGGGGCGAGGAGTCCGCCGCAGAGGAGTTCCAGAGCTTCCTGGACGGCGAATTGGCGCGCGAACAACTCACCCCTGCCGCACTCACCGCATGGCGTCCGGCGAAGAGGACCCGGGCGCGCAAGGCATCAGCCACGGCAAAGACGGCCAAGACGAAGGCGACAGAAGACGATGAGTAGCGGCAACGACGACCTCTACCTCCGGGACGTACTCGACCTGCCCGAGTCCGTGCTCGCCGGCTCCTTCAAGGTCGAGCTGTCCGGCGGATTCGACGCGACCGCCGAGCGCGTACGCGAGTACGTGGTCACCCCGCAGCTGGAACAGTCTCTCCGCAAGGCGCTCAAGATCGTTGAGGCATCCGTACGGGCGGGGTCGTCCGACGCCGCGTATCTGCACGGATCGTTCGGCTCCGGTAAGAGCCACTTCATGACCGTGCTGCACGCAATCCTCTCCAACGACCCGGCCGCTCGCACCAAGGCAACGCTCCAGCCGATCATCGCGGACCATGACACATGGCTGCGGGACCGGAAGTTCCTGATGGTCCCGTTCCACCTGGTCGGTGCGACCGACCTCGATTCGGCGATCCTCGGTGGATACGTCCGCACCGTTCAGCGTTTACACGCGGGCGCACCGGTGCCGCCGGTCTACCGGGCGGACGCGATGTTCGAAGACGCCCGCCGCCAGCGGGAGTTCTTCTCCGATGACATGGAGTTCGTCCGCTGGCTCGGCAACCCCTCGCTGCCGAAGGAGTCAAGCACCGCCCCGCAGGCGGCCGCCGATGACGATGACGATCTGGTGAACCTCGACGTCAAGGAAGCTCCTCAGGTCTGGACGCCGACGCTCCTCGACGAGGCCTTCGCCGCCGCCCCCGGCGAGAAGGTCCGCAACTGGCTGGCGTCCGCGCTGCTTTCTGGTCCGTACTCCTCGTACTCGCTCAGTGCGATCGGCGCGAAGAACGCCTTTCTGCCGCTCGAGAACGGTCTCGACATCATCAGCCAGCACGCCAAGTCCCTTGGCTACGACGGGCTGATCCTCTTCCTCGACGAGCTGATCCTCTGGCTCCAGGCACATCTGCGTGAGCGGACCTTCGTCAATGACGAGGTGAACAAGCTCGTCAAGCTGATCGAGTCGGGTACGGGTGGCCGCGCCCTACCAGTCATCTCGTTCATATCCCGGCAACGCGACCTCTCCGAGCTGATCGGCTCGGACGCGGTCGGCGCTGACGCCAAGAACCTGGAACAGCAGGTCAAGTACCTGGCGGGCCGCATCGACCCGATCAGCCTGGAGGACCGCAACCTCCCGGAGATCATCAAAGAGCGGGTGCTCAAGCCGAAGGACGACACCGCCAAGGCCGCGCTCGAAGCCGCCTTCGCCCGGGTCGAGACATCCAACCAGTCGGTGCGGGACGTGCTGCTCGACGCCAACGGCGCCACCCACGCGGACTGGGCCGACTTCAAGGCGCTGTACCCGGTCTCGCCCGTCCTCCTCAACGTCCTGGTCGCGCTCTCCGGTGCGCTCCAGCGCGAGCGCACCGGTCTCAAGCTGCTCCAGCAGATGCTCTACAAGCGGCGTGAGGACATGAAGGTCGGTGAGCTGATCCCGCTGGGTGACCTGTGGGACGTGCTGGCCGAGGGAATGGGCGAGGCGTTCACCGACCGGCTGCGGAGCGAGGCCGATGCGGCAACTCGCTTCCACGGCAAGGTCAAGGACCACCTCCTCCAGAAATACGGTTCGGCGGACGACGCCAAATACAAGGCTGACGACCGCTTCATCAAGACGATGCTGCTCGCCTACCTCGCGCCCGAGGTGCCTGCTCTCACTCGCCTCACCGGCCCCCGCCTAGCGGCTCTGAACCATGGATCGATCCGCTCCCGCACCGGGCAGGAGGACCGGATCGTGGTCAAGCGGATGCAGGAGCTTCAGGCGGAGTTTCCCGGTGAGCTGCGCAGTGACGGCAACGACGCGGACCCGGTCTTCACGCTGCATCTGTCTGATCTGGACGTGGAGCCGATCCTGGACAGTGTCGGCGAGAAGGACACGCACGGCGCCCGCAAGCGGTGGGTGCAGGAGTGGCTGTGGCAAGAGCTGGGGGTCGTCGACAACGGAGGTTTTGTCGCCGAACGCGAGGTCGTCTGGCACGGTACGCGGCGCATGGCCGAGTTCGTCTTCGAGAATGTGAGCGATACCCAGATCCTGCCCGACGCGCAGTTCGAACCGTCCTCGCCGGACCGAATCCGGTTCATCATCGACTACCCCTTCGATGAGAACGAAGACGGGCGGCCCAGCGCGGACGAGAACCGGGTCTTTCGCCTCCAACGGGAGAAGCCCGATGCCGCGACCACCGTCTGGCTGCCGTCCTTCCTCTCAGCCCAGCGGGGTACCCAGCTCGGCCGGCTCCTGAAGATCAACTATCTGCTCGGCAGGGATCGGCTGAAGGACTTCGCGACCCACCTGTCGTCCGACGACCAGGTGCGGGTCAGGCATCAGCTGGAGGCCCAGCGCGAGACGCTCGTCTCGCAGCTGGGCCAGGTACTGCACCAGGCGTACGGAATCGCCAAGGCCAAAGAGACCGACCTCGGCGCCCAGGTGACCGAGGGCAAGCACGTCCATTCGTTGTACGCCGGGCACACTCCGCAGCTCCAGGGCGGCGGCGTCTTCGAGTACAACCTGCTGAAGCTCGCCGACGGGTTGCTGGACACGCTGTATCCCAAGCACCCGAACTTCGATCGTCAGGAGAGCCGCAAGCCGGTCAGTGCCGCAAAGTTCAAGAAGGCGTACGGCTGGATCGCCAGGGCCATGGACGATGGCTCACGCCGGGTCGTGGTCGACAGCGGTGACATCACGGACGTGGCGCGGATCGTGCACGCGCTGGAACTGGGTGAGGTGTACGACGGGCCACTGAACGTCTCCACGGACTGGCGCCGCCACATCGACCAGCAGGCGGGCAAGCGTGGGGCCAAGGGCGACTTCTCGGTCGAGGACATCCGCGTCTGGATTGCCGAGCTCGGCTGGACGGGCCTCGACAAACTGGTCTCCAACCTGGTGATCGCCACCTACGCACTGCTCTCGGACCGCTTCTGGATCTACAACGGGCAGGCGGAAGAGGCCCCCGCGCTGGACCAGATCGGCCCCGGCTGGGCCCTGCGGGCCCAGGAGCGGCCCAGCGAGGAAGAGTTCACGGCAGCACACACCAGGGCCGCGGCGCTGTTCGGCACGAGTGTCCCGCAGATGCTGTTCGCCCGGAACGTCAACGCACTCGCCACGGACGTTCATGCGAAAGCGGCGGAGCGAGAGGCCGCTGTCAACGGGTTGCGGCGGGCGCTGACCCGGTTCAGGGCCGCCCTCGGTATCAGTGGCGAGGCCCTCAGCCCACGCGAGCAGTCGGTGCGCGATGCGGCCGACCTGCTGGCTCGGATCAAGCAGAACCCGGAGCCTACTCCGCTCACCCGTGACCTTGCCGCGGCAACGTATGCGAGCACTGATGTCGTGCTGGCCAAGACCATGTCCTCGGCGCAGCGGGTGCTGGATGCTCTGGAGAGCACCGACTGGGACCTCATCGAGAGTCTTCGGCAGTACACCGAGCGCGGGGATGATCTCGCTGACCGGTCCAGGCTGTTGCTCGACGAAATCGCAAAGACAGCGGCAGCCGACGAGTTCGACACCGAGCTCGCCCCGGTGCTGCGCAGTGCGCGCAGTCAGGCCGTATCGATGATCAACGAGGCAGCGCGCCGCAGTGTCGTGGCGCCCGTCGCGCCCACGCCGCCCCTGCCCATGAGGCCGGTGGTGGTTTCGCCTCCAGCCGAGACGGACGACGAGGACGACAAGCCGTTCGAGCAGCCGAAGCCGACGCCCAGTACCCCGGTCACGACGGATGCCCCTCGCCGTGCGCGGCGAGTCTCGGCAGGGCCCACGACTGCGCTGGAGATCGCGCTGAGCCAGGCCCTCGACGCGATACAGGGCGAGATCCGCGACTACGCAGCCACGCACCCCGGCGTCGAGATCGAAATCCAGTGGCGGGTACCCCAGGCCAACCAGGGCGATGGTGCGCAGGCACACGGCGGCGAGGGCTGATGGGAGCCATGGTGCCCGAACTCGACCAGCGGGTCATCACCGGACTTCTGACCACACGGCTGGCCCATACCAAGGGGCGACGGCTGGTGCTGGTGCACGGTAAGTACGTGGTGGGCGGGCCACAGGAGTTCACTGTGCCGGTCGGCGAGGGTGAACGCCGCAAGGTCCGGGTCGTACACACCACTTCGGTGCTCGGCATCACCGACGCCTGGCAGGCTCATCTGAATATCGAGGGATCGGACCTGCTGGTGGTCACCACCGATGTGTCCGGAGATCGGATCAGCCTAGACCTGGTGGGCGAGATGGTGCGCTCGCAGATCATCGCCGTCGACGAGGCCGACATCGTCAAGCAGCTGTTCGGCGCAGCCGACCTCGACCCTCGCATGCGACGCGACCCATGGCTCTGGCTGCCCGGTGCGCTGATCACCGCTGAGCCGGACGGCGGCTGGCCCCAACGTGGGGCCGTGCTCACCCTGGACGCAGCGATGCGCGCCCTCGTCGGAGTGCGGCTCGGGCTCGAGGGCGTCTTCGAGGGCGAGGCGTCGGTGGATGTCGATGCGCTGCTTACTTGGTCCCGCACGCCCGGCGGGCCACAGCGTTTCGCAGCATTGCCGGAAGCCGAACAGCAGGGCATCGCCGAGTGGCTGGCGCAGAACGCGGGCGAGGCTGCCCCCGTGCTCCTGCGTCTCGCGCTGAGCGGCCGCGGCACCGAGGCCACTGCGTTGGGTGTACTGGCCTCGGTCATGAACGGGGACGCTGCGTCGGCCGATGCGGCCGTCGCTCTGGGCTCCGTCTTCGGCATGGGTTCACGCCCACCCGAACTGCGTGCCTACGCAAGGGCAGTGGAGGGCACGCTCACCCGATGGATCGGTGAGGCAACGGGGCGGGGCGCGCAGAGCGAGGAGGCACGGCAGCGGGTTCTTGGCGTACTGCGCCAAGCCGATCAACTGGCCACGGAGGCCCACCTCTCTGCTGCGCTCGCCGACAATCCCTTTCTCCCCTCTGGGTTCCAGGCACGGCTGCGCCGGCTGGCCGAGGCGCTGGCCCGGGAGCCCCAAGAAGCTCAGACCGCCTGGGAACACGTACAAGAACATCGCCTTGCCGCTGTTCTCTACGCGAAGCGGGTCGAGCTGGCGCGCATGGGCGTACGGCTGAAGCACTGGTTGGACGCGCCGGAGCCGGTGGTGTCCTCGATCGACCAAGCTGTGCATGCGCATGTCGCCGACTGGGGGTGGGTGGACCGGGCACTGGCACAGCTGTGGGTGGGAGACGCCGACGCCGAGCCCGTTCTGGTTAATGCGTACCGCACTGTGCACGACGCGGCGCGGCGGCGACGGGCGACACTCGACGCAGCCTTCGCGGCCGAGCTCGGGCCGTGGGCACGGCACGCCAGTGCGGCGCAGCCCGGCGGGACGCTGCTCATCGAGGACGTGCTGGAGAAGGTCGCCGTGAAGTTGGCGGCGAAGCGACCGCCGCTGGTCCTCGTACTGGACGGGATGAGCAGCGCGGTCGCGGCGCAGCTCGGCGAAGAGTTGACCGGCGCGGGCCGGTGGAACGAGCTGTCCGGCGACGGGCGGCGGGCAGCTGCGGTCGCCATGATCCCGTCGGTGGCGGTCGTCAGCCGGGCCACCTTGCTGTGCGGACGCCCGGTCTCGGGCGGGCAGAGTGTGGAGAAGGAGGGATTCGTCGATTTCTGGAAACAGCATCGGCGCGCGGCCGCACTCTTCCACAAGAGCGAGATCGCCGGTCCTGCGGGGCTCGACCAGCCGCTGGTCGAGGCCATCGCATCGGATGCCGTGGTCGGTGTCGTGCTGAACACCATCGGCGAAAGCCTCGACCACGGGCAGCAGCGCTCGCTGGCCGACTGGTCGGTGAACCGAGTGAAGTACCTAACCGAACTGCTCAACTCGGCGCGGGGGCAAGGGCGTCCAGTGGTGCTGGTATCCGATCACGGACATGTACTGGACCGGACGGAGTCAGACGCAGGACCAGCGACCGCCGAGGGAGTGGAGTCGGCCCGCTGGCGTACGGGGACGGATGCCGGTAAGGGGGAGATCGCGCTGGCAGGCCCCCGCGTGCTGGAAAACGGCGGTCGGGTCATTGCCCCCTGGTCGGAGGAGCTCCGCTACACCCCGCGTAAGGCCGGCCACCACGGTGGTGCCGCACTCGCCGAGATGACGGTGCCGGTACTGGTCCTGACTCCGTCGATCGACCTCGCACCCGACGGATGGGCTGAGCTACCGCGAGAGTCGGTTCAGCCGCCATGGTGGGAAGCGCAAGTCGCCTCGGGGCCGCTGAAGACCCAAACCACCAAGAAACTGGCGCGGAAGGCGCCACCCTCCAAGCCGAAGGCACGGCCACAGGAGGGTGAGCTCTTCGCGGACGACGCGGTGGAAACGCCTCCTACCAGGCCCGCCCTCATCGAGCAGCCGACCCCAGTCACGTTGGGCCGTCAGGTTGTGGACACCAAGCTCTACGAGCATCAGGGGAAGTTCGTGCGCAGGGCCCCGGACCGCAAGGTGGTGGCCGCTGTCATCGACGCACTCGACGCATCGGGCGGCACTCTCTCACTCGCCGCAGTCGCCGGGGCCGCCGCCGCTTCGGGGGGGCGCATCAACACCCGCCCGGAAGGCTTTGTCACTGTGCTGACTCGGCTGCTGAACATCGAGGGGTACGAAGTCATCAGTCTGATCGACTCCCGGACCCGGGTCCGGCTCAACCGCGACACACTGCGCGAGCAGTTCGAACTGCCCAGGGAGAACGCATGAGCGCCGCATCCGTCAGCGCGGCCCGCCGCCGCGAGGTCATCGACGCGCTACGGCGCGGGACCGTACCGCAGTCGGGTCTCGACCTCTTCGCGGTCGGGCTGGACCGTTATGCGCCTGCGCTGGACGAGCGGATCGCCACGATCGCAACGGGCAGTGCAGCCTTCCATGCCATTCGCGGCGAGTACGGGTCAGGCAAGACCTTCTTCGCCCGCTGGCTCGCCGAACGGGCGAAGCGGGCGGGGCTCGCCACCGCCGAGATTCAGATCTCGGAGACAGAGACACCACTGCACAAGCTGGAAACCGTCTACCGACGGCTCACCGAGCGGCTGACCACAGCGACCGAGCCTGCCAGTGCCCTGCGCTCGGTGATTGATGGTTGGTTCTACACCCTCGAAGAGGAGGTGACCGAAGCGCAACCCGAACTGGCTGAAGACAGCGAGGCGTTGGAGTCCGCGGTCGAAGCGCTGCTGGAGGAGCGGCTCCGTGGCATCGCCCAGACCACTCCCGCCTTCTCCGCCGCCCTGCGCGGCTATCGCAAAGCCACGCTCGACGGGGACGCGGCCACCGCCGAAGCCGTCATCGCCTGGCTAGGTGGGCAGAAGTCGGTCGCAGCCTCCGCGCGCCGTACCGCGGGGGTGCGCGGAGATCTCGACCACTTCGCGGCACTGGGCTTCCTTCAAGGGCTGCTCACCGTCCTGAAGGACTGCGGGCACCCCGGACTCCTGCTGGTCCTCGATGAGATCGAGACCTTGCAACGGGTGCGGGGAGACGTGCGCGAGAAGGGGCTCAACGCGCTACGACAGCTCCTTGACGAGATCGACGTGGGCCGCTTTCCCGGACTCTTTCTGGTCATCACCGGCACACCTGCCTTCTACGACGGACAGCAGGGGGTTCAACGTCTGCCTCCACTGGCCCAGCGGCTGACAACCGACTTCTCCACCGATCCATGCTTTGACTCACCGCGGGCGGTCCAGCTGCGACTTACCGGTTTCGATCTCCAGCTGCTGGGCGAACTGGGTCGTGCTGTACGCGACTTGTATGCGGACTCGGCTCGGAATCCTGAACGTATCGTTGCCCTCGTCGACAATACGTACGTGGCGGAGTTGGCCACTGCCATGACGGGCAAACTCGGCGGGCGGGCCGGCATCGCGCCAAGGCTCTTCCTGCGCAAACTCGTCACTGACGTACTGGACCGGGTGGACGAGTTTGATGACTTCGACCCGCGCAAGCACTACGCGCCGACCGTCAACGGCGACGAGCTGAGCGAAGTCGAGCGCAACGCCGCGGCGGACAGCGCCGACGAGATCGAGCTGGAGCTGCCGTGACAGGTGCGCCCGAACCGCTGGACCGGCTGCACCCCGGGGTCGTACACCACATCGTCAACACCCTGGGGTGGCCTGGTCTTCGCCCGCTCCAAGAAGAGGCAATCGAACCGCTACTGGACGGTGCGGATGCAGTACTGCTGGCACCGACGGCGGGTGGAAAAACCGAGGCAGCATCCTTCCCTCTGCTGTCCAGGATGGCTGCGGAGAACTGGACAGGGACCTCAGTCCTCTACGTATGCCCACTCAAAGCACTGCTCAACAACCTCCTGCCCCGTCTGGATACTTACACCTCATGGCTGGGCCGGACCGCAGCGCTGTGGCACGGGGATCTCTCACAGCCACGGCGCAAGCGGATCCTGCGGGATCGGCCGGACATCCTGCTGACTACGCCAGAATCGCTGGAAGCGATGCTGGTCAGCGCCAATGTCGACCATCGGGCCTTCTTCTCCGGACTGCGGGCCGTCGTCGTCGATGAGGTGCATGCCTTCGCCGGTGATGACCGGGGCTGGCAGCTGCTGGCCGTGTTCGAGCGGCTCGAACGAGTCGTCGGTCGGTCAGTACAGCGGGTCGGGCTCTCCGCGACGGTGGGCAATCCTGAACAGCTGCTCGCCTGGTTGCAGGGCTCGGGGCGCGACAATCGCGCGGCTTACGTTGTTGCCCCGCATCTGCGCGAGGAGAATCCAATCCTGCCGCCCCCCGGCGAGATCCAGCTCGACTACGTGGGATCACTGGAGAATGCGGCGACAGTGATCACCTCCCTGCACCGTGGGGAGAAGCGGCTGGTGTTCTGCGAATCGCGTCGGCAGGTCGAAATGCTCGGCGAGAGGCTACGGGCCAAGGGGGTGACCACATTCCTCTCGCATGCGTCTCTCTCAATGGATGAGCGGAGGCGGGCAGAAGAGGCCTTCGCCGATGCGCGAGACTGTGTGATCGTCTCCACCAGCACACTGGAACTCGGCATCGACGTGGGCGACTTGGATCGCGTCATCCAGATTGACGCACCCAGCACCGTGGCCTCCTTCCTCCAGCGGCTCGGTCGTACCGGTCGGCGCTCAGGTTCCACTCGTAATTGTCTCTTCCTTGCCATCGACGAGCACGGTCTGCTCGGCGCGGCAGCTCTGCTCCTGCTGTGGTCACGTGGCTGGGTCGAGCCGGTGATGGCCCCACCGGAACCCCGGCACATCGTCGCCCAGCAAGTGCTGGCTCTCTGCCTGCAGGAACATCGGGTCGGAGACCGGCTCTGGCAGGAGTGGTGGGGTGGGCTCGGCCCTTTCGGTCCCTCCGCCGAACCCATAGTGCGCCATCTGATCGAGGAGGGGTTCCTGAAGCGGGACGGCGGAATGCTGTTCATCGGCCCTGAGGCCGAACGCCACTTCGGTTACCGGCATTTCATGGATCTCACTGCGGTCTTCACTGCCTCACCGGAGTTCACTGTGCTGGCGGGCCGTAGCGAGATCGGCACCACCAACCCGGCGCTGCTGACGGAGGAAGTTGTCGGGCCCAGGCGGCTGCTCCTCGCCGGACGGAGCTGGCAGGTGACGTACATCGACTGGTCCCGACGGCGGTGCTTCGTCAAGCTGGTCGAGAGCGGCGGCAAGGCACGGTGGGGCGGAGTCGGATCCGGCCGTTCCGCCTCGTACGAGTTGACCCGCTCCGCCCGGGAGGTCCTCCTCAGCACCGATCCGCCAGTCGCTTTGACCCGTCGTGCTCAAGCCGCCCTCGCTCGGGCTCGCGACAACGGTGCGGAGTTGGTGCACCCTGCCGGGACAGTTGTTATCCGCGGTGGTCGGGACACAAACGTGCGTTGGTGGACTTGGGCCGGCTATCGGGCCAACGTCACCCTGGCTGCCACGCTCTCGGGCATTGCCGACCCTCTCCAGCGCCCTACAGACACATACATCCGGCTCCGCGAAGACTTGACTCCGGACGAGTGGAATCGAGCCAAGGCCGAGGCAATAGATCAGCTCTGCCTCCCCGCCGTCAACACGCGCGCTCTCCATGGGCTCAAGTTCAGCGCCGCGCTTCCTCAACGGCTTGCGGAGGCCACACTCGCCGCGCGTCTCGCGGATCTCGATGGCGCATCGGCTGCACTCAAGGAAACCTCGAGGTTCGTGTCCGCAGGCGATTGAGGTTCGTCGTTGGCATCGCGGCAGGAGTGATAGCTACCCGACCCCGTAGAGAGTCGCGAGATCAACCAGGAGCAGATCTTCGCGGCCGGCCGCGGACTCGATCAGGTCCGGGTAGAACCCGTGCAGGGAGAACAGGGCCAGGGTGGTACTCGTGGTGTCGTAGCCCTGGTCGGTGAGCAGGGTGCGGATGCGTTCCAGGCGTTGCAGGTCGCCGGTGCCGCGGCGGGCGGCGGTGGCCTTGGCCTCGCCAAGGAGGGCGATCCGGACGCGGGGGGCCTGCGGGCGCTCGCCCAGGGCAAGGGCGATGACGTCGACCTCGTGCTTGGTGCGGGCCGCGGGGTCCGCCACTTCGGTGGTACCGACCGGACCGGGCAGGCCATCGGGAAGCAGGGTGTGGGCGTATTGGCGGGTGAAGGCCCGAGCGAGGTCCTCGAAGTGAGGACCGAGGATCTTGGAGTTGAAGGTCGGCGCGGCGGCCTGCCACGCCTCTTCGGCGAAACCCTGCTCGACGATGGCCGCCTGCGGCAGGGTGATCAGCTGGTTGAAGCGGATGATGGGGTCGGCCAGGGTGATGACGGGGTGGCGGGGACGCAGGATGTCCTGCTCGCGCTGGATGTAGCTGGTGGACTCAAGGACGTCGAGCGGGTGGGTGACTGCGTTGCGCTGTCGTTCCAGGGCAGCGCCGATCTTGGTGGGGGTGCTGGCGCCCTGGGCGATCGCCGTGAGGATGTCGTAGTAGAGGGTGTGCTGGGTGATCCTCGGATCCTCGCGCAGCAGATACTCCGTCTCCGTGCGCGAGTACACCGCCCGCCCCGGGTCCAGGAGCGTCCGCGTAAGCCAGGAGGCGAAGCCGTCGTTCGGGTGCGGGCGGGCCGCCACCGGCCGGTAACCGGGAGCGCCACCGAGGACGGCGTGCACCTGGAGGGCGACCAGTGGGTTGTCGATCTGCCAGAACGCACGGCTGGCCCGGTAGTCGAAGGCCCCCAGCCTCAGATCGATCACCGCACGGCCGCGCAACGGTTTCGTTCCTGACAGCAGTTCGTGCATGACGCTCATCGCGGACCCGCACAGGATCACCCGCGCTCCGGGTCCGGCCTCGGTGCCCCGCTGGCGCTCGTCATAGAGCTGCTGCAGCAGGCCAGGGATCTCAGGAGAGTGCTGAAGGAGATACGGCAACTCGTCGATCACCAGCAGCGGAGTCTGCGAACGCGCGGTGACATCAAGGGCGTTGGACAGAACCTCACGCCAGTCGGTCAACCGCAGCGTGCCGGGCCGCAGACCCGCGTGGGTCGCGATGGCGTCGCTGAACCGCTGGATCGCCGGCAGCCGCCCTTCCTCCCGCACCGCGGTGACGTACAGCCCCCCGACCCGCTCCGACAGCGCCTGCAGAAGATACGACTTCCCGTGCCGCCTGCGCCCCGACATGATCCCCAGACGCATCGCCGGATCCGGGTCCGTGACGAACTCGGTGAGCAGACCCCACTCACGATCACGGTCGACCACGTCCTCGGGCTTGGCAAGCATGCTCTCGTGCACCAGAACTCTCCACCAGCCTAGATCGACCACGACGTGTCTAAGTCTACCTGGACAGAATCCGTCCAGCTTGACTTTCGCGGGCGAGAGGGGTCGGGAGAGTTCGACTTGCTGGATATCGCAAAAACACAGATCGAGCCCCGCCGGCGCTCCTGCTGAACCGCAGGGTAAGCGGCGATTCCCCACCGGCTGCAGGATCGCGACGCACTCCAAAGCGTCATCAGGAACACGTCACCGCTTGGGCTTCGGCGTGGTCAGCCGGCGTCGATGATGTTGCCCTTCTTGTCGAGCGTGTGGGTGTTCCAGTACTTGTCCCACTTGTCGTCCACCTGCCGCGGGACCTTGCCCTCGGGGTAGCGCGCGAATCCCGCTGGAGGCTGTTCGCCGTTCGAGACGCACGCAGAGCCGGTGCCGCCCACGCTCAGAACGGGGTACTCGCCCTCGGAGCAGACGTCCTCGCGGTACCCGGCGCACGCGGTGAGCGTTACGAGCGCGACCGCACTGGCGAGAACACCGGAGGCGACGCGAGTGACTGCGGTACGAAACGGCCTGCGGATCATGGACACGGTTGTCTCCAGTCGTCGGTCGTCGGGCCCGCCTCCACTCTCTTCGTTTCCGGGCCGCGCCGTCATGAGTAGGAGTACTCACCCGACGCTGTCCCGATACGCAACATGCAGTCGGCACGGCCACGAACGCCGAACACAACCCCGCGCCGACCCCGCGCCGGCGCCGCGCCTCCCGCCACAAGACGTCCACAACTGCGCAAGCGTTCAACGCGTTCACGCATTGCCCTGCCGCGACCAATTCCCGTCCGGTAGTGGTCGTGGCTCACTAAAAAGAAGGCTTCTTACAGCGCGGAGTCCCGGAGGGATACTCGTGGATCTCCTTGTCCCTCCCTTCGTCACGCCCCACACCCCGCGCATCAACCCCCACGCTTCGCTGGCGCGCGACCACCTCAAGGCATGGTCGCGGCAGATCGGCATGGTTCCCGACGGCCCTGAAGGCGATCGCTTCGATGGAGTGCTCCTGGACCGCCTCGCCGCCTGGGCCTACCCCTACGCCAGTCAGGACAAGATCCTGCTCATGGCCGACTGGATGGGCTGGTTCTTCGCCTTCGACGACATCCTCGACAACACCGACGAAGGCCGGGACCAGGAATTTGCCGCCTTCGTCGCGGACACCATCAACTCCGTCCACAACTCCGCCCCACCACCGCGCCATGATCCGGATGTCGAGCCCTACCGCGTCGCCATGAAGGACCTCTGGACCCGCACGACCACCGACATGCCGCGGTCATGGTGCCGGCGCCTGGCCACCGACCTCATGGAATACCTCAACTCCTATCGCACGCAGGCTCTTGTCAACGCCCATCTGGCAGCTCTGAGCGAGGATTTCTACCGCGCGCACCGCCTTGCTTCCAGTGCCGTTCTCGTTTCACTTGACATAGGTGAGGCCGCGACGGGCCATCCCCTGTCCGAGACACTGCTCGTCCACCCTTACGTCCGTGTCGCACGGGAGGCCGCGAACAACGTCGTCTCCTGGGTCAACGACCTCTACTCGGCGCCCAAGGAGCTGGGCCTTGGCGACCTGTGCAATTACGTGGCCGTATTGCAGCGGCAGTACGGCTGCTCGTCCAACGAGGCCACTGAGCGGGTTGCCGCTCAAGTCACCCAGCAGACCGAGCGTTTCCTCCAAGCCGAGGACAGCATCCACGCTTACCTCATCCCCCATGTGGCGCCCCCCGAGCGGCAGGCCCTCCGCCTGATGCTGGAGGGTCTCGCGTGCTGGATGAACGGCAACTCGGCCTGGTCCGCGGAGACCGCCCGGTACCGGGTCCGGCACGTCGCAAACCCCTCGGCCGGCCCCAAGGAGCTTCCATGACCGCCATCCCCACCGCCCCTGGCAAGCTCCCCCTCCTCGGCCACGCCCTCCAGCTGTGGCGACGGCCTCTGGAGTTCCTGGACTCCCTCACCGCCTACGACAAACTGGTAGCCGTCCACCTCGGCCGCACACCCACGTACGTCCTCGCAAGCCCGGAGCTGGTGCACCGGGTCCTGGTCACCGACGCGGCCCGGTACGCCAAGGGCCGCTCTTTCGAGAAACTGCACGACTACCTCGGCCAGGGCCTGGCCACTTCCGAAGGCCCGTTGCACCTACGGCAGCGGCGGATGATGCAGCCCGCCTTCCACCACCATCAGATCGCCCAGTACGTCCGCACCATGGCGCGCCTCGCCGACGAGCGCGCCTCGTCCTGGCAGTCCGGCCAAGTCATCGACGTCACGAGGGAGATGCAGGATCTCTCCCTCGCCGTGGTCACCGCCACCCTGTTCTCCGCCGAGCTCGACGACGACCTCTCCGTCGACATCCACCACGCCATACCCGTTGTCCTACGGGGCATGTACACGCGCGTCCTCGACCCCACCGGCCTGTGGCGCAGGGTCCCCACTCCTGGCAACCGGCGGCTGGCGGACGCGAACCGGCGACTGCGTGCCGCCATCGACCACCTGATCCGCACCCGGCGTCGAAACCCTCTGGCCAACCATCACGACGTGTTGTCGATGCTGCTGCGGGCCCAGGATGACGACAGCGGCGAGACCATGACCGACCAACAGGTCCACGATGAACTGATCACCCTGCTGGTGGCGGGCACGGACACCGCCGCCGGGGGCTTGGCCTGGCTCTTCCACGAACTCGGGCAGAACCCGGCCGTCGACCGGGAACTCCACCGGGAACTGCGGGAAACGCTCGTCGGCCCCCTCGACCCCGATGTCCTGCGCCGGCTCCAGTACACCCGCCGGGTGATCGATGAGGCTCTGCGGATGCGCAACCCCGGAGGCATCACGATCAGACGCGCCGTCGACGACGTCGAATTGGCCGGCCACCACTTCCCCGGCGGAACCGAGTTCATCTTCAGCGCCCTCGTACTGCACCGCAATCCGCGGTACTTTCCCGACCCCGTACGGTTCGACCCCGACCGCTGGCTGCCCGGCCATCCGCCGGTTTCCCGCGGATCATTCGTACCCTTCGGCGCGGGAAGCCACATGTGCATCGGGGATTCCTACGCCCGCACGGAGATGGCGACCGTAGTCGCCACCATCGCGAACCGCTGGCGCCTGGAACCCCTGCCCGACGTCCAGGTGCGGGGCGTCATGACCTCCACCAACAACCCCGGCGACCTCCGGATGCGGCTACGGCAACGCGAGGAGCCCGAACGAACCTGACTCACAGGGACGGTAAGGGCCTGTCCAGCAGACGCCCTCGTCGACCAGCGCCGACCGGATGCATCCATTCAACGGCCGATCTTGGTTGTTGAGAGCGCGCCTCCCAGAAGCTCGCTGTCGGACTGCCGACACATCGAAGCTCCGGTTCGGCAGGGCGAATTGAGACGTCACCATATCCAACCGGAGCTTCGATGCGTACGAGACGGGCGAAGCAGCAGCAGTCACACACTGACCTGCAACTTCACGGCGTTACCGGGACTTTGCAACAGCCCTGACCTCAACGGACAGTCCTTCGCGTAGTTCGGCGATATAACTAACCAATTCCCTTTTCGGTATCCAACCGAGCTCTCGCGCCTTAAGCGAGTCCGCACGGCTCCGCAGCCGTTCGCCGCGGCGTCGCGGAATCATCTCCACGACGCCGCCGAACATCCGCGCCACGTCGACGAGCCGATGCTCGACACCGCTGCCCAGCAGGTAACCGTCACCTTCACCCTTGGCCGCGCACACGAGGATGCCGTCGACAATGTCATCGACGTGTGTGAAATCGCGTGTCTGGGTGCCCGGTTCCACCACCGTCAGCGGGCGGCCGGCCCTCAACTGTTCTTCGAAGATCCCGATGACCGTCGCATAGCGTCCGGTGGATATCTGTCGTGGGCCGTACACGTTGTAGAAGTACGTGATAACGAAGTCCAACCCGTACCAACTACCCATGTTGCGAATGTATTCGACGTTCTTCGCCTTGGTCCAGGCATACGGACTCAAGTTCTCGTCCTGTCCGCTGTTGCCGAACTTCGAGCTCGATCCCGCGTACACGAGTCGGGCACCGTGCTCGAGACAGAAACGGACGATCTCCTTGGTGCCCAGAAGGTTGGACTCCCAGACCCGGTCGGGCTCATCGAAGGACTGCGCGATACGGGAGTACTCGCCCAGGTGGTAGACGGTGTGGGGAGAAACGACTTCATGGCGGCCCCACAGCTCCACGATGTCGCTGGTACTTCCACTGAGATACGTGACGCGCTCATCCATCACATGATTGGCCGGACTCCCGGTGGCGTAGCTGTCGACCGACACGATGCGGTCCTCAGGATGGGCGGAAAGTAGCCCGGGGATCAGATTCGCACCGATGAAACCGGCCCCGCCGGTCACTAGTATGACGCCCTCACGCACTGCGGTACTCCCCATTCCTTCCCTCAGTGGTCAACCCGCCACCCGACGGGCGACCAGGGATTCCTTGATGTACTCCCGGCGTCTCTTCGCCGCGAAGTAGGCGTCTGCTCGTGTGGGAGGAAACTTCGATGTCTCGTCCGCGTCTCTGCATGTGGGGATACAGGAAACAACCGCCCCGGGGCTCGGCTGATAAAAATACGCAAAGGAATACCGTGCGCTATGCGCCAGGCCAGCAGGTGGGTTGACAACCCTGTGCACGGTGCTGACCCAGCGGTCGTTGGTCCACCTGGCCATCAGGTCGCCGATGTTGATGACGAACGTGCCGGGCACTGCCGGAACATCGGCCCACTGGCCGTCCCGGCCGTAGACCTGCAGGCCCCGGCTCGTCTCATCCTGGTACAGGACGGTGAGGGTCCCCCAGTCCCGATGCGCCTCCTTGCGCATGCGCCCCGGCTCGGGGGCTGCCCCCTGTCGGGGGTAGTAGTTGGCGGTGAGACTCGACATGTGCGACCCGAACGCGGCATCGAACCATCCGCCGGGGAGCCCGAGGGATACAGCGAACAACCGCATGATCTCCCCGGCCAGCCCCTCCATAGCGGCACAGTATTCGGTATACGCCTGCCGGAATCCGGCGATGTCCGGCCACTTGTTCGGCAGCAGAAGCTGTTCATCCACATCGGATGAACAGCGCTTCGCGGCGTCCGGCGCACCCAGCCTGTTCACGGTGAACGACTCGAGCAGCTCGGTCCTCCCGCGCCCGAAACCGCGCATCAACGGGTCACCCGGCTCGACGGCCACGCTCTGCTTGAACTCGTCAGACCGGCGAAAGAAGTCCCCGGTCTGCCTCCTCAGCTCGTTTATGACCCGGCTCGGCACACCGTGCCCCGTAACCACCAGAAATCCGATTTCCGTGCAGGCGTCGCCGACGGCCCGGGCTGTTTCGGCACGGTCGCGGTCGCTGCTGGGCTCTCCGTCAAGAGCCAGATCGATCACCGGCAGACCACGGCTCACCGCCACCGCCACGGTGCGCGATTCGTCGCCTGTCGCACATTCCCTACTGCTGGACACAGGTCCTCCTGGAACGTCTTTGGAGCCACAACTCACGCAATGGAGAGGCATTTCTGCCTGACCTGGTCGAGGTAGGGCAGGGCCTTGAGCATCGCTTCGTTTTCGACGCCGAAGTCGACAAGGCAGGCGATTTCGTCCACACCCACATCGGCGAGCTTGCGGGCGAATTTCGCACATTTCTCGACCGACCCGAAGAGCGCGGCCGTCCTGAAGTAGCGCTCGAAGGCGAACGCGACCACCTGGTCTTCGTCAGCATCGCCGAGACCGTCCCACTGCCCACGCCACAGATCGAACGAGGAGCGCAGGTAGTTCTGGAAGGGGACCTTCACCACCTCGCGCACTGCACGGTCCGATTCTCCGGCGAAAGCGTGGAGCATCAGGCTGACCGTTCCCCCGGCCGGATCGTGGTTCGCAGCCTCGCGGGCCGCCCGATATCGCCGGATGTTCGCAGCAACCTCGTCCACGTTCTGGAAGAGCAACGCGGTCAGTATGTTCAGGCCCCGCGCGCCCGCCTCCTCGAAGGTCGCCGGATTCGCCGTGCAGGTGATCCACATGTTCGGCGCCGACTGGAACGGTCGCGGATAGGTGAGGACCTCGACCTTGTCGCCCTCCCCGTTGATCCGTTCCACCGGCTGTCCGGTCCACACCCGCCGGATGAGATCGACGCTGTCGAACATGATCTGCCGACGATCGGCATAGCGGTCGGGGGCCAACACGAAGTCGTCGGCGACCCACCCCGTCGCCAGCGCCAGATCGACCCGGCCGTGCGACAGGTTGTCCACCATGGCCCAGTCCTCGACGATCTCCAGGCAGTCATGGAGAGGAGTGACCACGCTGCCGGCCCGAAGCCGAATTCGGCGTGTGCCCGAGGCGAGTGCCGCCGCCGCGACCGCGGGGTTGGGATACGCGCCCCCGAAAGGATGGAAATGGCGTTCGGGAAGCCACAGAGCGGTGAAGCCGTGGTCATCCGCGAACGTGGCGGTTCGTGCAAGAACTTCGTACTCCGACGAGGCGTCCCTTACCTCGCGGTTGGCGAAATACAGCAGGCTGAAGTCCATCTGGCGCTCCTTGTCCGCATGGTCGCGTGCGTCACTGCGCGGTTCGCGCTCGGCGAGTCCTTCGTGCTCCGCCACGGTCGGCCCGGAGCGTGATGCCGCCGTCGATGATGATCGTCTGACCGGTCATCCAGCCTGACTGCTCGGACAACAGGAATGCCGCCGCTCCGGCGATGTCCTCTGGTCGGCCGAGCCGCTGCAGCGGATACGTGGCTGCCGTTTCCGGCTCACGGCCCACATAGGCCCCGGCAGCGAAATCGGTCTTCACGAGGGCCGGAGCGATCGCGTTCACGCGGATATCCGGAGCGAACTCGTAGGCGAGCTGGGTGGTGAGGCTGACCACCGCCGCCTTGCTGACGGCGTACAGCCCCATGAAGGGGGCTGCGCCGAGCGCGGAGATGGACGCGATGTTCACGATCGCCCCGCCGTGCTCCCCCATCCAGGCCTCGTGGGTGTGTTGCGCGAACCCCAGCGCCGACAGCACGTTTATCTCAAGGATGTTCCGGGCGTCGGCGACACCGACACCGGCCAGCGGGCCGAACGCGGTGTTCGTTCCCACGTTGTTGACGAGGTAGTCGATCCTTCCGAAGCGCTCCAGCGTCGCGGACATGACGCCGGCCTGATGGTCCTCGTCCTGGGCCGCCCCGACCACACCGAGTGCCCGGTCAGGACCGCCCAGTTTGACGACCGCCTCCTCCAGCCCCTCCTTTCCCCGGGCCGTCACGCAGACGAAGTCCCCTCGCTCGACGAGAGCCCTGGCGATACCGAACCCGATACCTCGGCTGGCGCCGGTGACAATCGCGACGCGACCTGTGGAGTTCATGCCGCTGCACTCCCCTCTGCCAGTTCCGCGACGCGTTGGATCGGCCGGTGCCTCCCCGGACTTTCGACCTCTTCGACCAGCAGACTCTCCAGGGCGCGTAGAAAACGCTCCGGGCCAGGGCCGGCGACGTAGTCGGGGTCCACCCGCATGGCGAAGTCCACCCCTCCCGGGGTCCCGTAGAGGTGCAGCGACAGCTTCGCGTCGGTGTCCACCGATATCGGCTCACTCCGCACCGTCGTCTCACCGACCATGGCGCGTAGTTCGCTCTCCGCGAGCGACGGTCTGGCCTGCTGCGTGGTGGCCATGTCGTTGTAGAGACAGTCGAGGAGGATCTTCTCGCCACGCACCCGCTCGACGTCCGCCCAGAGGTCGTCCAGTTCCAGGGGGTGGTACCGACTGTTCGCGTACGCCGTGATCCTCGCGAGCCAGGTGTCGCGAACCAGTTCCGCAAAGGTCGTCCCCGTGGTCCTGACCAGGACGACCGCACCCTGCGCCAGGTCGCCGACATACGTCTTGTCGGCGATCGACGCCCGGTTTGAGACGACTTCCGAGAAGACGCAGTTCTCGTTCCCCGAAAGCGCACCGACCAGGGCGGAGACTCCCGCCTGGAGCACCGCGGACGGACTGACCTTGTGCGTGGCTGCCAACAGTCCGGCCGCCTGTTCCAGGGCCGGGGAACGCATCACGGAACGGCTCCACCTGGTGCCCGTGCCCCCTTGGTCCGCCTTGGGGAAGTTCGCGGCGGGACACGTTTCCAGAGTCCGTTTCCAGTAGGCCAGGGACGTGTTGTTCTGCAGCGCGCCGTCCGGTGAGGACTCCAGCCTGGCGCGATCCACCGGCTGCAGTCGTGGCGCTGCCGGGCCCTCCGGTCTCGCACGACTGACGCTCTCGTCCAGAGCCTCCTTGACCAGGCCGCAGGCGAATCCGTCCAGGGACAGATGGGAGGCCGCAACGACGAGGTACACGGGTGCCTCGTCGACGAGCACCGCCGCGAACCGGACGGGCAGGTCCCTCTCGTGTTCGAACCCGCGCCCGATGAAACCGGACAGCACCTTCCTCGCGTCACTCTCGGCCAGCGCATCGGAGCTTGCGCAGGTGTCCATCGCGACCCTGCCCCGCATGTCCACCGTCTGGCGCGGACTGCCCGCGGCATCCAGCGCATACCGGGTCCGAAGTGCCTCGAAGGCCCCCATGACATGTCCGACGGCCTGACAGAGGTCGCCCATGGTCAGCCCGACGGGCAACGGCTGGTACCAGCCCACATTGGTGTGCTGTGGTTCGAAGAGCTGCAGGTTCTTCCATGTCTGATGCTGCGTCCAGGTGAGTGGCGCGGACGCGTCCCGGGCGCCGGTGAACTCGGCCGCGCGGCTCACCGGGAACCGCCCTCGTAGTGGCGCTGCAGCGTGGGACCGTAGTTCTCCACGAGGTACTCGGTGAGTTCGTGCAGGCTCGGGCAGTCGAACATCACCACGGGCTCCAGGTCGACGCCGAGTTTCTTGTTCATCTTTCCGAGGAGCGCTGCCAGCGAGATCGAGTCAAATCCGAGCTCGAGTAGATCGTCGTGCGGATCGACCTCTTCCTCCTCACCGAGCAGGAATTCGTTCATGATCTTCAAGAGATCGGCCAGGATCAGGGGGGCCAGAGTTTCGTGTTCAGCCATCATGAACTCCGTTCCGGCCGTCGTCGCCTTCGGCCCAATAGCGTTTGCGGGTGAATGGGTATGCCGGCAGGGGAACTCGGCCGGGTCGGCGTCCCGCCCATGAGTGGTGCCAGTCGACCGCGTTTCCCTGCGTCCAGGACTGAGCCGCCGCGTCGCTGTTCTCGTGCTCTGCGGGGGACGTTCCCGGGCGACCAGGGGTTCGGCGGACGCTGCCGGAGTGGACTCCCGGCGCCTCAACTCCGTTCAGATAGGCACTCATTCGGTCGCGCAGGCACGGCAAATCGTCGGCGACGATCGCCACACGCTCCCGCATGTCACGGCGGCCGACCTGGCTGGTGTAGGCGAGGCTCTCGATCGAGGCGACCTTGAGCGGCCCGGAGCCGAGGGAGTCCAGGGTTTCCCGGGCCAGCTGTTGGAGCTGACCTCGTGTGCGCGCCGACAACAGGAGGACACCTGGACCGGATCCCGACTGCGGATCCGGGTCGGTGGCCGGCTCGGGGGGTTGTTCGACGATGACGTGGACGTCGGCTCCGCCGGCTCCAAAGGAGCTGACGGCGGCCCGCCTGGGGTGGCCTTGGGCTTCCCAGTCAGTGAGCGAGCGCGCAGGCCGGAACGGCGATCTCTCGAAGTCGATTTTGGGATTGGGGTTCTCCAGGTGGACGCTCGGGGTGACTTTCCCGAACTTGACCTGGAGCAGGGCCTTCGTCAGCCCTGCGATTCCCGCCGCGCCCTCGAGGTGTCCGATGTTGGCCTTCACCGAACCTATCCAGCATGAGCCGCTGTCGACGCCGGCCTTGGTGTATGCGCGGGTGAGGCCCGCGAGCTCGATCGGATCGCCCAGGGACGTGCCCGTACCGTGCGCTTCGACGTACCCGATGGTCCTTGCGTCGACTGCGGAGCGTCTGAGTGTGGCGCTGATCAACGCCTCCTGCGCCACGGGGCTCGGCACCGTGTACCCCATGGTGCGTCCTTCCGAATTGAGGAAGCTCCCCTTGATCACTCCCCAGATGTGATCGCCGTCGTCGATCGCCCGGCCAAGGGGCTTCAGCAGGACCGCACCGACGCCTTCCCCGGGTACGAACCCGTCTGCGCGTTCGTCGAAAACCTTGCACGCGCCATCACGCGCCAGCATGTTCATCGAGCACAGGGACGTGTAGTGGGCGGGATGCAGGAGCAGGTTCACACCGCCGACCAGGGCCATCGAACACTCCTGCCTCCTGATGCTCTCGCAGGCCAGGTGGACGGCCGTCAGCGAGGAGGAGCAGGCCGAGTCGACCGCGAAGCTCGGGCCGTTGAAGTCGAAGAAGTGCGAGATCCGGTTCGCCGTGGACCAGTGTGAGGAACGGGGCCCCCGAAAATTTCCCTGCGGCCATCCGGTGGCCCCGATGTTCCCGTATGTGCCGTGCATGAGACCGACGAACACACCCGTGCTCGGCTCATGCGTAGACGACCCCAGATATCCGCTGCCTTCCAGCAGGAGCCAGCAGGTCTCCAGAAAGAGTCGTTCCTGTGGATCCATGGCCGCGGCATCCTTCGGCAGGATGTTGAAGAACCCTGGATCGAACATGTCGATGTCGTCGAGGAACCCGCCCCATCTGCTGTACGAGTGCCTGCCCTGCTCGGCCCCTCCCACGTCCGCGAAATTCCGCCAGTCCCAGCGATTCTCCGGAATCTCGGTCACGCAGTCCCTGCCCGCCGTCAGGTTGCGCCAGAGAGTCTCGACGTCGGGCGATTCCGGATATCGGCCGGTCACTCCTACGACGGCTATGTCTTCATCGGCCACTTGGTGTGCTCGTCTCCCGCTCGGCTCGCCAACCCGACATCGCCGCTCGAAGCTCGTCCCGCTTGTTCTCGAGGAGGTAGTAAGCAGTCTGCGCCGGGGAAGGGTGCTCGAAGAGCAGGGTCACCGGTACCTCGCCGAGGTCCTGGTCCAGTCTCGCGACGATGTTCATGTTCTGGAGTGAACTCAGCCCCAGGACGTCCCATGAGTCCAGTTCCTCAAGTTCCGGGACGGGCACCTCGAGGATCTCGGCGAACACGCTCATCGTGTATCGGTGCGCCCATGCGTCGAGTTCCACGTCGGGCACATCGTCACGTTGCCGTCCTGTCATCAGACCTCCTGTTTCATCGTCGGCAGCGAATAGGTGGTCTTCTGTCCCCCGTGCAGAACCAACGGGACGTCCTCGCCGTGGAGCCTCCACGCGACACCGCCCAGCGTGCGGAAGGGCAGCCAGTCGGCAGCGTCGATGATCCCGCGACTCGCCAACATGGCGAGGAGAAGCGGATCGACCGGCAGCCACTCACCATCGACCAACAGGTCTATCCACATGTGCGGGATCGAATACGGCACGGCCATGAATATCCCGAAGGACTTGCGCGCAGCGAAGCCGCGTCGACCGGCCTCCCGGAAAAGGAACTCTGCGGCAAGGGGACAGTCGGCGAGTCGCGCACTGCGCAGGAACCCGACGTCGTTCTGGAGCGCCGGCGGCAACAAATGGAACTCGACCGAGGCCAGTTGGGCGGTGAGCGCACGCATTTCGTCGGGCAGCAGCACGCTGCCTCCGGCAGCCCGACGGTGCACCACACAGCCAGTGACCGCATCGATCTCGCCGTCGGTCCCGAAGTGCCCGGCCACTTCGGGTGCGATGCTGAATTCGCAGGCCTTCTCGCAGCCGGGGTCGAGGCAGTGGGGCGCGAGGGTCAGTGTGTACAGGGCCGCCTGCTCCGAGCGCGCAGCACGCAGTGCAGTCGCCCACCCACGCAGTGCCATGGCTCTGGCGGACGGCAGCCCCAGCATGAAGGAGACGTTGGCGAGATCCAACCCGTCCATGGCGATGGTTCCGTTCGCGCGCCCGTGGGGCAGTCCCACGTCCAGGAGCTCCTTGAGGAGATCCTCCGGAATTCCGTGCGTGCGCCGTGCGGTCGCGACGTCGTGCACGTACTCCCGGTGCTTCGACGGCACTCGCCGCACGCGCTCAACGGCGCTTTCGATCTCCGTCCGCTGCGGTGTCCTCATGCCTCGCTCATCCCTTCCCACGTGATGGGCAGGGATCGGAGACCGTAGACGAGCATGTCGTCGAGAAACTGGTGGGCATCGGGCGGCGCGGACAGGCACAGACCGGGAAGTCCGAGCAGTATTTCCACAACGGCGATCTCCACGAGATTCTCCGCGAGCGAGCTGCCCAGACAGCGGTGCACACCGTGTCCGAAGGCGAGGTGGCCGCCCTGGGTTCGGGTCATGTCGAACGTGTCGGGGTCGGTGTAGACGGAGGCGTCCCGGTTGGCCGTCGGCAAGTGCACGATGACCGCGTCTTCCCGACGAATTCGACACCCGGCGAGCTCGGTGTCCCGAGTGGCCACGCGTGCCACGCCGTGCTGGACGATCGTCCAGTAGCGCAGCGCTTCCCGTACGGCAGGCGCCGCCCAGGTGGCCGGATCGGCGACGGCACGTTCGCGTTGCCGCCGGTCCCGCAGCAGCGAGAGCATCGTCAGGGCGAAGAGCCCCGTGGTGGTCTCGAGACTCGCCATGATGATGACGTTGGCAAGGCCGGCGAGTTCCTCCGTGGAAAACCCGTCATCCACGCCGCGCGCCAGATGGGTCAGCAGGTCGTTTCCGGGATTCCGGCCCCTGGCCGCCAGTTGGTCCACCAGGTAGTGCTCCATCCGGCCGGCGGCCACCCGTCGAGTGACCGCCGTGGCGTCATGGCGTTGGAGGTCGGTCGCGCAGGTCTCGAAGAAACCGCGATCCTCCATGGGAACGCCCAGCATGGGTGCGAGTCCCGCCGAGGGCAGCGGCACGGCGAAGTCCGCCACCAGGTCGGGCGTCCCCGACTGTGCGAGCGCCTCGGCCAGCGTCCGCACAGAAGCCCTGAACCGCGGTCGCGACTCACGTACGCGTGCCGCACTGAACTGCGCGGCCACCAGTCGGCGCAACCGGGTGTGCTCGGGCGGGTCCATCGACAGCAGGTGCCCTGGTATCCGGTGTTTCACCGCCAACGGCAGCGAGGGGTAGCCGGGCAGGGTCGAGTCGGAACTGAACCGGGTGTCGGCGAGGACGAGTCGCGCCGTCGGATGGTCGGTCACCAGCCATGCGGTGCCGCCGTAGCGCAGGGATACGCGGCGTATCCCCGGACGCCCGTCGGACAGGTAGTCGCGCGGAGGGGCGTACGGGTCGGAGCGGACCGTCGGGAAGACGGTCGCGGCCTCCGCCGGGCTCGGTGTGCAGTTCACCGGTACCCCGCCGCCTGAATGCCGTAGAGCTCCGCGTACTGGCCGCCGCGGGCGACGAGCTCCTCATGCGATCCGTGCTCGACCAACCGCGCCCCGTCGAGCACCACGATGACGTCCGCCATCTGCACGGTGGAGAAACGGTGGGACACCAGGATGGTCACGCCCCCGACGGTGGACGACGAGGAGGCACGGGCCGCCTCCGCATAGCGTTCGAACAGGGCGTGCTCGGTCTCCGCGTCCATCGCCGACGTGGGTTCGTCCAGCACCGTGAGAAGCGGTGACCGGCGCATGAACCCTCGGGCGAGGGCCACCCGCTGCCACTGCCCCTGGGACAACTCCACCCCTTCGGGCCACGTCGCCCCCAGCTGCGTGTCGATCCCCCGCGGGAGCACGGCCGTCACCTCGTCGGCGCCGGCGCGGGTGACCGCCTCGTCGACGGCACGGGGCAGTTCGGCGCGAGCGAGGTCGCCCAGTCCGACCGACGTTCTGAGCGGGTACTCGAACTTGACGAAGTCCTGGAAGGCCCCGGAAAGTCGACGCCGCCAACCAGGAGCCGGAATCCGGGAGAGATCGGTGCCCTCGACAGTGATACGTCCCGAGGTCGGCCGGTACAGCTGGCACAACAGCTTGACGAGCGTCGACTTGCCGGCACCGTTCTCCCCCACGACGGCCACGACGGCCCCCGCGGGAATGGTGAACGACACGTCCTTCAGGACCGGCCGGTCGGTACCGGGATAGGTGAACGAGACGTTCTCGAAGCTGATGCCCGCGCGGAGACGCTCGGGCACCGGGGCGTCGGCCCGCTCCTCAACGGTGCGTGCGTAACCCTCCAGCCACGCCAGGCGGCGCGCACAGTCGAGCCAGATGGTCCGGAAGAAGTGCGTCTGGCTGACGCTCTGCCCCACGTACTGCGAGAGGCGGCTGCCCGCGGCGAGGACCAGCATGACCTGCCCGGCAGGTGAATCGCCTCGCTGCGCCACGAATCCGACCGCCACACAGAACGCGATACCGAAGAACGCGTAGCTGGCCGACTGCCATATCGCCGTCGCCCATCGCGCCCTGGCCATCGGCCGATAGCGCCGCTCCCATGCCGCACGCCGGTCCGCGCGGATCCGCTGCCGGACGCCCGCGACCCGGAGTTCCTTCCCCGCGGCCGGCGTACTGCCCACCACGAAGAGGTGCCGGGCGAGCCGGTCGTGCTGGGCGCCGGCTTCCTCGGCCGACTTCTCGATCCCGGCCCGCCAGGTGGACACCAGCACGGTCGGGACGGCGCAGACGCCGAGCAGCCCGAGGGCCGGGTGGACGGACATCAACAGGGCCACGGTGAGGCCAAGCCGCAACACCGCCCCCGCCACCGCGAACAACTGCTGATACAGCTCGCTCAACGCTGGAGCATGGTCCCGAAGAAGGGAAAGCCGGTCCACGAAGTCGGGGCGCTCATGGTGCTCGATCGTGACGACCTCGGACTGCAGTCGCGCCACATGGGATTCGACCACGATCCCGGCGCGGTCGGCGAAACGCCGGTTGACTCGTTCCGCCGCGGTGTTCAGCAGCCAACCGCACGCGGCGAGCAGCGAGAGGGCCAGTGCGGACATCAGTACCGCAGTGCCGTCCCCGCCGATGACGGAATCGGTGAAGGCGGCGAGTCCCAACGCAAAGAGAGCGTCGGGGACGGCAGCGGCAACACTCGTCGCGAACGCCACCACGATCAGCCACGGGTCGGCGCGATATCCCAGCCGCAGAGAACTGGCCAGGGAGCGGACCGCCGAGGGAAGCTGGTCGGTCGACCGGTCAGACGTGGCAGTCATGGTTCTCCTGCTCCTCTCGCTCCGCACTGCCCGCTTGCCCGCTGTCGAACCGGGACGCCTGAAGCTCGAACATCTCCCGGTATCGCCCACGCCGGGCCATGAGCTCCGTATGCGTGCCGGTTTCCACGACGCCGCCCTTCTCCAGAACGCAGATACGGTCCGCATGACGCACCGTCGAGAACCGGTGAGAGATGAGGATCGTCGTGCAGCCGCGGGTGGCCTCAAGAATCTGGTCGAAGATCTCCGCCTCGGCCCGTACATCGAGCTGGGCGGTGGGTTCGTCGAGGATGACCACTCCCGCGCCCAGCCGTACCGCGCACAGCACTCTGGCCAGTGCCACCCGCTGCCACTGACCGCCGGAAAGGTCCGTACCCCCGTCGTAGCCGCGCGCGAGCACCTGGTCCGGATCGGCGAGGTCCGAGGCGCGGGCGTCCTTGAGCGCGGCGTTGATCACCTCGTCCGGAGCGCCGAGCGGGGCGACGTTGTCACGCAGCGGCAGCTCGTAGCGTATGAAGTCCTGGAAGCTCGCCGCGATCTGCCGGCGCCAGGAGTCCAGGTCGAAGTCGCGCAGGTCGACGCCGTCCACCTCGATGGCCCCGCGGTCCGGGTCGTACAGCCGGCACAGCAGTTTCACCAGCGTGGTCTTGCCGGCGCCGTTCACGCCGACGATGGCCAGCGACGTCCCCGCCTCGACGCTGAGGTCCAGACCGTTGAGGATCGGGCGTTCATCGGTGGGATAGGAGAAGTGGACGTCCCGGAATCGCAGGGTGGATGACGGCCGCCCATCCGCCTGCTGCTCACCCGAGGGGAGCCGCCCCAGGGAATCCGTCTCCTTTCCCAACCGGATCACAGCCGACACGCTTTGGGCGGCCAGTGGCAGGGCCCAGTTCAGGCCTCCGAAGGCGAGTGCGGCCGTGCCCAGCGCGGCCTGCGCGTAGATGATCACCTCGCCGGCGTTGATCGCGCCGGCGGTGGCGTCGGCGGCCAACGACCAGAACAGCAGTCCGTTCGCCCCGACCAGGACCGCAACGGTCCACCGCATCGGCCGCTGTCGCAGCCGTGTCGCGTGCCAGCGCAGGTCCACGAGCCGGCGTCGGTTCGCGGCGAACCGGGCGACGGTCCACTCGCTCAGGCCGAAGAGCCGCAGTTCCTTGGCGGCGGACGGCTCCACGGCGAGCCGGTAGGTGTATTCCGCGTGCCGTTGGGCGATCCCCACCTCGTCGGTGCCCCGGTCCCAGCCCGAGCTCTCTCGTAGCAGCCAGTGGGTCGCAGCCCACGCTCCACCGACCAGGGGTGCGGCCCACCAGTGGTACGCGCTGAGTACAGCGGCCTGGGTGAGCCCCGCGACGGCCTCGACGAGCCCCCCGGCGATCATCCCCATCGACAGGTTCATCGGCGGACCCGAGATCCCGAGATCGAAGTCGCGGGCCACCGTGAGGTCAGTGGTGATCTTCTCGGATTCCAGGTGTGCGGTTCCGTCGGGGCGCGTGGTCGCGTCCAGCAGACGATCGTGCAACCAGGAGGCGAGCCGATCCCCGAGGTTGCTGCCGACCTGCGCATGCAACGGCGCCAGCAACTGGATGAGTACGAAAAGTCCGCCCACCAACGCGAGCGACACCACTACGGACCCGCCGTGCTGTACCGCTGCCACGAACAGGCCGACGGCTACCGTGAAGGCCGCCGGCAGTAGACCGCGGGCCAACACCAGGCTCCACCACGCGGCGGTCAACCCGCCGTGGGATCGCGGAAGCACCGCGAAAAAGGCCCATTCATCGCGATCGCGGAGCCTGCGCTTCACTGTGTTCACTGAATTCTTACCCATTCATCTCAAAGCATGCGGCCGAGAAGGACTCGTCGATGAGCAGTGCGGGGATGCCTCCCACGATGATTCGGTAGCGACGACTCGCTCTGACCGCCCCCTCCGGCTCATCGGGTACGGCCCAACGCACGTGCTCTCGCCGGGACTCGACGCGGTGCAGACGCATCAGACGCCCGATCGGCTCACGCGTGTGCAGCAGATCCCTGCCGAGTGCGGACGGCAGGACGTCCACCGCCACGACCGAACTCGCGCGCACGTACAGAGCTCCCGTTTCGGCTCCCACCAGATCGGTGGTGCGGCGGATCAACGTACAGTCCGCGGGGGAACCCAAGGCGACCGCGTCCGCCGAGTGCGCCGGCATCTCCGAGTGGCTCAACCCGGAGGTCGTCAGGCGCTCGCCGGTCAGGTACTCCAACATCGGCGTGACCGTGCCGTCCGAGATCATCAACAGGCCACCGGCCCTGCCGAGGCGGCCGAGCGTCGCGGCGGGCGGCGACAGGCCGGCCTGCCCCGCAGGATCCACGGAGACGTCCGCCGTCACCGCTTCTCCCCCGCAGTCCCGCCCGGGATGTCCCTGACCAGCTTCCCCGTGGCCGACCGGGGTAGCGCCGTCACCACCTCGATGCGCCGCGGTACCTGGTGCGGGGCCAGTCGGTCACGGCACCACCGGTGCAACACCTCCGTGCTGACGACGGCGCACAGCACCACCCGGGCCACGGGAACCTGCCCCCGCGCGCTGTCCGGCGCCGCCAGCACCTGCGCCTCGGCCACGGCGGGATGACCGCTCAGGGCGTCTTCCACCTCCTGGGGGCTGACCTTCTTGCCGGCGACGTTGATCATGAGGCCCATGCGGCCGCGGAGTCTGATCTCGCCACTCGCGGCGTCGACCGTCGCGAGGTCACCGGTCCGGTGCCAGCCGCCGTCGTCGCCCAACGCGACGAGCTCCGTGGCGTCCATCACCCAGGCGGCCAGGGAGTCGGTGCGCAGAAGCAGCTCCCCCACCGCCTCGCCGACCGAAGACGCCTCGTGCACGGCCACGGTCCGCGCCTCCACCCCGGGAAGGGGGACGCCCACCTGCCCGGGCTCCTCGGTGCCCCGCACGGGCATGAGTGTCACGGCTCCCGCCTCCGAGGACCCGTAGCAGTTGTAGAGCGTGAACGGGAAGCGGCCGGCGATCCGTTCCGCCACTCCGTCGGCCAGCGGAGCGCCGGCCGACACCGCGTTGCACAGGTCCGCCAGGCCCGCGTCCGGCATCCCGTCCGGCGCGATCGCCCCCTGCGCAAGCAGACCGTAGTGCGCCGGAAGTGCGACCAACGTCCGTGCGTCATGTTCACGTACGGCGCGAGCGAGCTGGGACGGGACGGCGCGCGGCGAGCAGAACCGGGCAGGCGCGCCGAGCAACAGCGGCGCCATGACACCGTAGTTGAACCCGTAGTTGTGAAACTGCGGAGCGGCCACGACCACCGGGGAGTCCGGTGCGTAGCCGAGGACCCGGGCGACACGTCGGGCATCGGTGAGCACGGCGTCAGCCGTCCTGACCACGCCCACCGGGCTGCCGGTGGAACCCGAGGTGAGGAAGATCTGCGCGCCGGCAGGCAGCCCGGCCGGCAGCCCGGAGTCGCCCGTGACGCTCGTCCACAGCCGCAGCTCCCGCGTTCCGAACCAGCCGGGCTCCCTCCCCTCCTCCGCCGGAGGCCTGCGGTCCTGAACGGTGCAGCCGGGAGCAGCCGGCAGGGACGGATCCCGGTGGACGACCGGCACACCGGCCAGGTCGCATCCGAGGGCCACCGCCGCAGCAGCCACCGGGTCGGTGATCTGCGCGGACACCCCGTAACGAGCCGGGTAGCTCTGCTGCAACCGGGTGGCGACCTCCTCAGCCGCTTCCAGGAGCCGCCGGAGCGTCCAACGGCGACCGTTGGCGATCAGGGCAGTTCCCTCTTCCGGCCCGGGGCCGTCCTTGACCGCCTCGAACAGGCCGATACCGCTCATCGTCCGGCGTCCCTTCCGAGTTCCTTCAACAGACAGCCGAGGTCGGGGATCCGTGTCGCGGACGCCCACGGCCCGCCTGCCGAAGGGGACCTGTCCAGAAGCAGCGTCCGGACTCGGGCGGCTTCTCCCTGCTCACGATCCGCAGGGCTGTCTCCGACGTACACGGCTTCTTCCGGCCTCAGCCCCAGGCGCCGCAGCGCGAGGCGCAGTCCGTCGGGCGCGGGTTTGGGCAGCGGTGCGTCCTCGCGGGCGACCGTCAAACGCACATCCAGCTCACACGCGTCGAGCAGCGCCTGCGCATCCGCACGGGACCGGCCGGTGCACACCCCGACCGCCGCACCGCGGTCGCGCAGGGCGGCCAGAACCTCGGGAGCGTGCGGCACGACGGGCGCCGGCGCGGGGTGCTCGCGCAACGCCCTGTCCAGCTCTTCTCGGTACGCCCGCAGGGCGGGCTCGACCCGGTGCTCACCGACCAGCGCGATCAGGGTTCCGACGTCTGTCGGACGCTGGGCGACCGACAGCCGGGCGGCACTCGCCCCGCCCGCGCCCACCGCCTGCACCGCGCTTCGCAGGCAGCACAGATGCAGCTGCCAGCTGTCGACGAGTGTCCCGTCCAAGTCGAAGACCACTCCACGTGACCCGGCCGTCATGGCGCGACCGGACTTCGCGGGGAGGACAGTCCGACGGACCGCGCGGAGGGGGTGAGCGCGGCGGCGGCGAGGGCTGCGTTGACCAGTCCCAGAGCGAGCGCGGCTCCCGATCCCATGCCGAGGTGCATGTCGAGACTGAGCAGCGGGGGCTCGTCGAGCGCCGCCAGGAGCACGCGGTGTCCCGGCTCGGACGAGCGGTGCGCTGCCACCAGGTAACCGCGCGCGGCGGGGCACAACCGGACCGCCACCAGTGCGGCGACCGCGGTGATGAAGCCATCGAGGACGACGACCTTGCGTCGCTTGGCGGCGGCCAGGATGACCCCGACGTTGCCTGCTATCTCGAACCCGCCAAGGGCCGCGAGAAGCCGGACCGGGTCATCGGGCACGGCTCGCACCCGCGTCAACGCGTCCCGCACGATGTGCCGCTTGCGTTCGACCGTGGCGGCGTCGACCCCGGATCCCGAGCCGACGAGGTCGGACGGGTCCAGGCCGAGCAGACGGGAGGCGAGAGCAGCAGTCGGGGTGGTGTTCCCCACGCCGATCTCGCCTACTGCGACGAGAGGTTCGTCTGCGAGGCACTCCCCCACGTATGAACAACCGTTGAGGATCGCCTGCCTGGCCTGATCGGGCGTCATGGCGTCCTGCAGGCAGATGTCCGCGGTTCCCGACGCGATCCTGAACCGCTGGTCACCGACCGAGGACAGCAGTCCGAAGTCCGCGTACGAGACCCTGGCCGGAACTCGCTCCGCCAGGAAGTTCACCGGGGCACGGCCCGCGGCGACGAGCGTGAGGACCCGTGCGGTCACCTCGGGGTGGAACAACGAGGTGCCACGGGCCGCCACTCCGTGGTCCGCGGCGAGGACACTCACGACCGCGGGCAGCGGGCCCGGTGCGGGGTCGCGCCGAATCGCCGCGATTCGATGCACCAACGCGTCGAGCGTCCCCAGGCTTCCCGCGGGACGAGCCAGGGTGCGCTGGCGCACCCTGGACAGCCGCCCGTGGACCGGGTCCGGGGGATCGATCGCGGAACACAGGGCGGCGAGCCGGTCCTCGAGGTCGCCGATGGCGTCGGGACGCTCACCCATGCCGGACCGCCAGCAGCTCACGGCCCAGAGCGGAGATGCCTCGCGCAAAGCGATCGTTCGTGAAGTGCCCCATGATCCGGTCACGGGCCGCTGCTCCACGGGTCATCGCCGCGTCGGGTCGGCTCAGCGCCTCACGCAGGGCATGCGCAAGGTCGAGGGGCTCCAGTACGCGACTGCCCGAAGGGCCCTTCACCGCAACCGGGAAACCGTACTCGCTGCCGGGCATGAGCTCGCGCAACGAGTCGACGGCCGTGGCGACCACCGGGCGGCCGAAGGCCATCATCTCCGCGCACACGTAACAGAACGACTCCCACAGACTCGGCACGACGGCGACATCCGCCACCGACATCCAGCCGAGGGCCTCGCGGCGTGGCACGTCACCGAGGAAGGAAACCCGATCCGTCAGTCCGAGCTGCGCGCACAGTTTCCGAAGGTGCGGTTCCTCGGGCCCGACCCCGACGAGCCCCAGACGGGGAACCACCGCGGGCGCTCCGGGCCGTTCCACCGACCCGAGCAGCGCAAGTGCCGAGAGCAGCTGCGCGAACCCCTTGACGGGCACGACTCGCCCGCAGGCGATCAGCAGCGGCGGCCGCTGCGCCCCAGGGGCACCGGGCACGAGTGTGTCCAGCCTCGTAAGGCGCCCGGTGTCCGCCTCGACGGCGGCGATCTCGTCCGGGTCCACGCCCAGGTGCACCACGCTGTGGGGGGCGATGTCACCCGGGTAGTAGCCAGTGATGGCGTCGGAGAGCGCCTGGCTGATGAAGACGGTGTGGTCGCTGCCCCGGACCGCTTTCTCCTCGAGCGCCAACAGGTGTGCCCGCTCGGCCGAGACACCGCTCGTCACGCGGTGTGTGTCCCGGTCGTACGGGGTGATCGCCCGGAAGTCCTGGAGCAGGATGTTCACCAGCGGTGCGGAGTACGTGCGGGCGAACATGGTCGCCTCGGGATGGCAGAACAAGTCCGGCAGGGCGACCACGTCCGGTGCGCCGATCTCGGCAGCGAGGCGCTCGGCCGCCGCGTGGAGTCGCCGGTGTGTGCGCAGGCTCTGGTCGGCGAGGCCGGTGCCGGAGTTGTAGACGAGCCCGGCTCCGGTGCGGAGCACCTCGATCCCGTCGACGCGCTCGCGCACATCGCCGTCGCCGTCCACACGGGTGGTGACAACGCCGACGTCCCAGCCCTCGGCCGCCAACCCGACAGCAAGGTTCCGCGCGACCGTGCTGGTGCCGCCCACCGTGGTCGGCGGGTACTCACGGGAGAAGATGAAGATGCGTGGGGAGTCGATCACCACTGCCAGCCTTCCGCCTGCGTGTCGAGAAAAGCATCGATCTGCCGTGTGGTGGTCTCGTCGGGCCGGGCTCCGTCGTCCACGGAGCGATGCCAGTCGACGATCGCCGCTGCGGACGCGTCGAGGGTGAACCTGTGACGCCAGCCGAGCTCCTCGGCGGCCCTGCGCCCGTCCAGTCGGAGCAGCTCCTCCTCCGCGAAGAGTGGCTCCGACTCCTCGACGACCGCGGCCGCGGACGTCGGCGCGCCCGCTTCCTGCGTTTTCGACCAGTGCGCGGCCAGGGAATGCGCCAGCTCACGGGCGGTCGCCCCGTCTCCGGGCGGCGCGAAGTTGTAGACGGTTCCCGGCTTGACCACCTCGTCGGCCAGGTGGTCGGCCAGCAGGAGGAGGCCGTGGACCACGTCCAACACGTGCTGCCAGGGCCGCACCGCCGTCGGCCGGCGAAGCCGGATCGGCTGCCCGGCCCTCAGCGCGGCCATCGCGTCCGGAACCAGCCGCCGGTCGGCGAAGTCACCGCCCCCGATGACATTGCCGAAGCGCACGGACGCCGTTCGAGGACACAGGTCGCCGAACAACTCCGCGTACCCTTCGAAGACCACTTCCGCGGCGGCCTTGGAGACACTGTAGGGGCACCCTCCGCCGAGGTCGTCCGTCTCCCGGTAGGGCCATGGCCAGGCACGGTTGCGGTAGCACTTGTCCGATGTGACGTGGACCAGCACCGTCGGCTCGCAGCGTCGCGCGGCTTCGAGGACGTTGATCGAGCCGTCGATGTTCGTGCTCAGGGTTTCCCGGGGATCGTCCAGCCCGGCGCGCACCAGGGGCTGGGCTGCCAGGTGGAAGACCGCGTCATAGGGGACGGCCGTCATCGCGCGGTGTACGGCGTCGAAATCCCGCACGTCACCGACCGCCCCACGGACACCGCGATCGGCCAACCAGGCATGCCGCACCTGTGTCTGCCGGTCCCCGTTCAGGGCGAAACCGTGCACCTCGGCGCCGAGTTTCCGGAGGGTGAGAGCCAGCCACGAGCCGATGAAACCGCTGTGTCCCGTCATCAGGACCCGCCGGCCCCGCCATCTTGAGGTCAGACCGGCGTCAACCACGGGCACCCCTCCCGGGCGATCAGCGCTTCCGCGTCGATGAAGTCCTTGTAGGTGTCGAACGGCAACCAGAGTCCGTCGTGGGCGACGGCGTGCACCGCTGCCCGGTCGACCAGGCGGGGCAGTACGTGGCCCTCGAGTTCCTGATCCGCGTCCAGAAAGCGGAACAGCTCCGGCGAGCACATGAAGTACCCGGCGGAGATCAGCTCCGGCCGGGCGGGCTTCTCCGCGAACCCGGTCACCAACGCGCCCTGGCCGACGGTCAGTTCCCCGTAGCGGGACCGGACTCGTGTGGTGGTCACGGTCACCACACCGCCCGCGGCCTCGTGCAGGGCGACCAGCGCACCGAGATCGAAATCGGACAGGACGTCCGCGTACCCGAGAAGAAATCCCCGGTCGCCGACGTGTTCCTGGGCCTCCAGCAGCCGGACACACTTCTCCGCCTGCGGTCCGCTGTCGACCAGAGTGAAACACGCGTCACCAGCGGTGAACCGATGCCAGCCCGCGCCGGCTTCGACCCCTTCGGGGCGCACTGCGTACTCTTCGAGCAGCGTCTTCTCGATACCGTCGGCCCCGTATCCGACACACAGCACGAACTCGGTCACTCCGAAGGCTCGGTAGTAGTCGAGAACATGCAGCAGGAGGGCGCGGCCGTCGGGCAGTGGGCGAAGCGGCTTCGGCAGGTCGTCGCCGTCCGTGCGCTGGCGCAGCCCGAGTCCACCGCAGAGCAGCACCACCGGAGGCCACGTTCGCCGTCCCACGCCTCTCACGCCTTCGGTCCCTTCCGCAGCACCACGTCGCCCAGCACCAGCAGGTCGAGCTCGGTCTTGAGGAAGCAGCGCACGGCGTCCTGCGGGGTCTCCACGATCGGCTCTTCGTTGTCGTTGAACGACGTGTTGAGCAGGACCGGAACGCCCGTGATCCGGTCGAAGGCGCGAAGCAACTCGCACAGACCGGGATTGAGCTCGGGCAGCGCGGTCTGCATGCGCGCCGAGCCGTCGACGTGGGTGACGGCCGGTATGACGTCCCGCCGGTCCTCGCGCACGTCGGGAACCATCAGCATGTACGGAGTCGGGACAGCCGTGGTGAAGAACTCCTCCTGCCGCTCGTGGAGCACCACGGGAGCGAAGGGCCGGAACGCCTCCCGGTGCTTCACCTTGGCGTTGATGCGGTCCTTCATTTCGGCGGCACGCGGATCGGCGAGGATGCTTCGGTTCCCCAGCGCCCGCGGCCCGATCTCCGAACGGCCCTGGAACCACCCGACGATCGCGCCGGACGCCAGCTCCTTCGCAACATGCCCGTGGAGATCATCCGGGCGCACCGTCTGCAGCCGGTCCTGTTCCGCCTCTATTGCGGCATCGATTTCGGCGGCACCGTACGTCCGTCCCAGATAGGGGGAGAACGGCTCCGGTGCGGGCTTCCACGAGTTGCCCGCCAGCCCGTAGTAGCCGTGCAGCGCAGCGCCGAGGGCCGTGCCCTGGTCTCCCGCCGCGGGCACGACATGAATGCGCTCGAACGGCGTCTGCTCCAACAACTTGTAGTTGGCGACGCTGTTCAGGGCGACTCCACCGGCGAGGCAGAGGTCCCGGGCGCCCGTCTTCTCGTGGAGCCAGCGGACGAGCGCGATCACGATGCGCTCGGTGTGCTCCTGCACGGCATAGGCGAAATCGGCGCGTACCTCGTCGCGGGCCGCTGGTGTGCCGGCCCGGGCGAGCTCTCGTTCGATCAGCGTTCGCAGAGCGATCTGCTGTGACGTCGACTGACGGAACTCGCCGTCGCGAAGGACGTAGAACTCTCCGAGTGCCTGGACGTACCTGGGCGTGCCGTACGGTGCCAGGCCCATCGTCTTTCCCGGCGCGCCCATGCCGCCGGAGGTCAAGAACCCGATCGCCTTCGACACGGCCTCGTACATCCACCCGACGGAGTCCTCGTACGGGTCCTCCGAGCGCCGGTCGGTGAGGGTGACCCGGCCGTGCAGGCCACGCACGACCTGCAACCCGTCGGGCCCTGCCGTGTAGAAGGAGATGGTCTCGCCGTAGAGCTCACCGTTCCGGGCGACGGTCGAACCACGGCCGTCCATGACGAGCACCGCGGCCCGCTCGAAGGGCGAGGTGTAGAAGGTGCTCGCCGCGTGGGACAGGTGATGCCCTATCCAGTCGACGCGGTCGCGGAACCTCAGCGTGAACACCGGATTCACGAAGTCGTTCGCGACGACGAGGTCCACATCATCGATGCCGACACCCGCCTCGGAAAGAACGTAGTCGGCAGAGAGGCACCGTTGCAGGCGCGGCCCGAGGCCGAACGCGATCTTCTTTCGAGTGAGTCTCTCTTCTTCGATCGCCGAGACCACTCGGCCGTCCTCGATGAGACATGCACAGAAGTCGTGATGGGAACCGCCGAGACCAAGTATGCGCACTACAGCCGTCCTTTGCTCGTCATCCGATTCAGTCACTTGCCGGCCATACGCGCGACGATCGGGGCGAAGCTCTCCAGCTGAGCGGCGGGGACGACCCAGTAGCTGATCCCGTAGCGTTCTCGTCGCACGTGCAGCCGCTCGCATATCTCGTCCGCGTTTCCCACCAGCGCCAGCGGTGAGTCGAGCGCCTCCTCTGCGGGCAGCCCGAACATGCGGGACAGGACCCTGTCGGCGTAGCGTGCGCTGTCAGGGACGACCGCTGCAGCGAACAGCAGGGTCTGCAACTCGATGTCGTGGATCCGTGCGCCGGCGGCCTCGCGCACCCACCGGACACGTTCGTCGAACCGCTCTGCGGTCGCGGACGCGCCGAAGGAGTTGTCCTTCCTCCCGGAGGAGAGCCGAGCACTGAGCGAGACGATGTCCGCGTGCCGGACCGCGGTGCGCAGCATCTGCGGGCCTCCGCCGCCCATCGCCCATCTGACGGGGTTGGGTCGCGGCTCGCCCACGGCGCCGGCGGCCGAGAAGTAGTCGCCGTCGTGCGTCGCCGTTCCCTCGTCCCAGAGGCGACGGATGATCGACACGGCCTCGTCCAGGCGCCGAATCCTCGCCCCGGCCGGTTCGAACGGCAGGCCGGCTCGCGTGGCGTCGGTGGCCAGCCAGCCCGCGCCGAGGCCGATCTCCAGCCGCCCCGGTGCAGCCAGCTCCAGGGTCGCCAACTCCTTGTAGAGTACCGCGGGTTGACGGAGGTTGGCGGCCAGCATCAGAGTGCCGAGTGCTATACGGGAGGTGTGCTCGGCCGCAAGGGCGAGCGAGACCAGCGGCCCCCACTCCTGTCCCATGTGGTCGGGCACGAGGAGTGCGGAGTAGCCCAGTTCCTCGGTGCGACGGGCCTGCTCACGCCAGGTCGCCGCGTCCTTGGCGCCTCCGGCGAGCACCCCGAAGCGAAAGGGGTGCCGTGTGGTGTTCACCGTGGAGCTCCGTTCTGCCCGACGCCTGCGGGGCGAGGTGGTCGAAGAGCCGTCAACGCGCGGTACGCATGCGGCCTGCGATGGGACACGCCCCAGATCGTGTCCTTGCGGTACTCGCGCAGTGCCGCAAGGTCGAGATCGGCGCACACCAGGTCAGCCCGGGGCCCGGCGACTGCCAGCCGGTGGTCGCGGGGGCGCCCCTGCGCCACGGCGCGGCCGTCGAAGACGCAGGACCGTCCGTTCATATGGGGCAAGGGGTAGTTGGCCACGGCGAGGGCGGCCGAGTTCTCGAAGGCGCGGGTGCGTATCTGCGCCATGCGGTCGTCGCAGAGCATGCACGCGTTCGGGCAGACGATCAGCTCCGCGCCGTCGAGCGCCAGCGATCTGGCCGCCTCGGGGAACTCACGGTCGTAGCAGATCATCACGCCCAGACGGACGTCGCCCGCCGCCGTCTCGATCGTCACTGCTTCGAACCCGTCGCCGGGCGTGAGCGCACGTTCCCAGGAGAAGTCACACAGGTGGACCTTCCTGTACACCGACCTCAGCTGACCAGAGCGGTCGATGACGGCCGCGGCGTTGCTCACCCCCGCACGCTCTTCCCGCAGGAACGTGGGCACGACGGCGATTCCGTGATCCCTGGCCACCTTCTGGAACCCGCCAAGCCACGGGTCGCAGTCGCTGATGGCGAGGTCTCGCCAGGCCTGGGTCCGGCCCTCATCCTCCGGACATGCGGAATAGCCGATCTGCCACAGTTCGGGAAAGACGACCAGATCGGCCCCCAGCTCTGCAGCCTGTGTGCACGCGTCGACGCCTCGGCGCAGGTTCTCCTGCGGATCGGCGGCCGCGGCGCGCTGCTGCACGAGCGCGATGCGCATCATGTCGCCCACGCCTCGGCCAGGAGCTCGTCGATCCGGACGGGCATCCGACGTTGCGCGGAGATCACGGCGGCCTCAACCATCGCAACGGTCCGAAGGTTGTCCGACGCCTCCCCCCACGGGCTCGAACCGGTGGTCAACGCTTCGCCGAACTCCTCAAGGGGTCGGGCGACCTGGCGCACCGGATCCCGGTCGAACGTGGCGTCATCCACGGTTTCGACATCGTTGTCCGCGTGCTCGCCGTCCGGCCCTCCGCCGTGTACGCGCCCCGCACCGTCCCACTCAACCGACCCCTCGGTCCCCAC